>JANWWX010000045.1 GCA_025057195.1 Leptospiraceae bacterium
AATTCCCACCGACAAGCTGGCCGAAACCTACCGGCCGCTGCTCCACGAAGGGGCGCCGCAGATTGTCGAGCAGGTCATTGCGGGACTGCCAGAAGAATACCGCGCGACCCTGGCTGCGCGCAAACAGGAAATTTGTAACAAGGTGGCGCAGGAATCCCAATTGCGCCTGGAGCAGATTTTAGGCCATCTCAAAGAGGACGTGCAAAAAGTTTTTAGTTTCAAAAACATGGTGCTGCGCAATTTGACCGGCCCGCGCACCGAACTTTTGGTCAATCTGTTCCAAGAGATCGGCAGCAAGGAGTTCCGGTTCATTGCCGCATCGGGGCTATACTTTGGTGCGCTTTTCGGTGCGGTCCAAATGCTTATATGGTATTTTTATCCTGAACCATGGACATTGCCCGTGCAAGGAGTTATTGTTGGGTATGTGACAAACTGGCTGGCACTGCTCATGATTTTCCGACCGATGGAAGAGCGCCGCTTTCTTTTTTTCCGCTACCAAGGTCTATTCCACCGGCGGCAGGAGGAAGTTTCGGACAAGTTTTCGACGGTTTTTGCTGAGCACGTGATGAACGGGCGCAACATTTTAGATGAAGTGCTCTACCGCCGGATCGCGCGCAGCGTCGTCGAAACTGCCACTGCCGACATTGCCAATGAACTGCGCCGCCGCAATGCCCCACAAGCGTTGTTGCTCTCTCTGCAAAGTGCTACGGAGAACCGCAAAGAGATCGCCGCGCAGTTGGCACAGCGCCTGGCTTCGGCGTCAGAGACTATCGAGAAGCTTATCAACCGCGC
Organism: Leptospiraceae bacterium; assembly: GCA_025057195.1. GTDB lineage: Bacteria > Spirochaetota > Leptospiria > Turneriellales > Turneriellaceae > JANWWX01. Next base: position 793 of record JANWWX010000045.1, read on the forward strand.
CATGAACGTTAAAAGCACGATCTATAACCGGATGAAAGAATTGCCAGGCCCGGATTTTGAAACCCTGTTGCGCTCGGCATTCCAACAAGACGAATGGATCCTGATTGTGACAGGGGCTGTGCTCGGCGCGTTGGTTGGGCTCGGCCAAATGTTCTATATGCTGGCGGTGAAGGCAGACTGAGGGGGCGCGGGCAGGCGGGCGAAAATTTTGCCCACATGCTGCAGAAACGAGCGCGCATCGAACACCGCATCCCAGTCTTCGGACTTAAGCGCTGCCAGTCGCGCATCCCGTTCAAGGCGGCTGCGCAGATCCCCTACCTGTGGGTTTTCCCAGGTTGCCATCGCCGCCTGCTGGACAATAGCATAGGCCTCCTCGCGGCTCATCCCTGTTTTTTCGGTGATCGCCAGCAGTGCGCGCGAGGAAAATAGCAGGCCGTGCGTTGCTGCCAAAACCCGCGCGCAGTTATCTTCATGGACATGCAAGTTTTGCACCACAAACGCCGACTTGAGCAGCATGTATTCAAGAAGCGAGGTCGCATCGGGCAAGATGATGCGCTCGGCACCCGAATGCGAAATATCGCGCTCATGCCAAAGTGGGATGTTATTTTCCGCCGTTGCGGCATAGCCCAAAAGCACGCGCGCTAGACCACAGATGCGCTCGGCCAAAACGGGGTTGCGCTTGTGTGGCATCGCGCTGGAGCCTTTTTGTCCTTCTTGGAACGGTTCTTCGATCTCGCGGCCTTCGGTACGCTGCAAAAGGCGGATTTCTTGCATTAGACGGTAAAGCGCCTGGCCGGAAAGGGCAATGGCCTGTAAAAGGTACGCGTGCCGGTCGCGCGGGATCACCTGGGTGCTCACCGGCTCTACCTTGAGTCCAAATTTCGCCAAAACATAGGACTCCAGTTCTGGTGGCATTTGGGAATAGGTGCCGACTGCGCCCGAAATTTTGCCATAGCGGCAATCTTCGAGTGCGTGTAGGAAGCGTTCGCGCGCACGCAAGAGCTCTGCATAGTGCCCTAAGAATTTGAGCCCCAACGTGGTCGGTTCTGCATGCACGCCGTGTGTGCGCCCAGCGACAATGAGGTCGCGGTGCTTTTGCGCAAACTGGTAAAGCGCAGAAAGCAGCGAAACAAATGCGCGGTCGATGAGAGCGCCTGCCTGCTGCAATAACAGCATCTGCGCGGTATCCACGACGTCGGAAGAAGTTAGGCCAAAGTGCACGTGCCGGGCGGCGGGGCCAATATTTTCGGCAAGATTGGTCAAAAACGCGATGACATCGTGCTGCACTGTCTTTTCGATCTCTTCAATGCGGGTGACGCTAAACTGTGCCCGGCTGCGGATTTCCTCCATTTCGCTGTCGCTAATTTTTCCCTGGCTATGCCAAAATTCACAGGCTGCGATCTCAATATCCCGCCACAAAGAAAATTTATGCTCATCAGACCATAGCTGCCGCATGGCGGCGGTCGAATAGCGGGCGATCATGGAAAAATGGCTGGCAGCGTGATTTTAGGCGCTACCGGCAGCAACACGCACGTCGGGGATGACCTCGTCGTCGAGGCCGATGTTGCCCCGATTTTTGCGCACCATGCGCTGTGCCAGCGAAATATTTTTATCAAAAATGAATTTCAAGACCAACTTGCCCCACGAGGTATGGTATTTCAAGGTGTCATAAAACTCGGGGGCAGCGGCGCGGATTTTGGGCAGGTAGTTCCAGGCACAGGAGGGAAAGTCATGGTGTTCGTTGTGGTAGCCGACATGGCAGGACGGCCACGAAAGCCAACCATAGTAGCTATAGGTTTCTTGTGGCGGATTCAAGACATAGTGTTCCTGGATTAGCCGGCCACCGACCACGGAAAGGCCAAAGCCCAGCCAAAACGAGGCGGCAATATAGAGAAACGCCATTGGCCCCATGAAATACCACACGGCAAAGTCGGTGGCAAATGTCGTTAGCCAATTCGTCAGCACCCAGCCGTCTAAGAATTTGACCTCACGCACCCGTGCGGTGCGCAGCGTCTGCACCAAGGGGTATAAAAGCAGCCACAGCATCTTGCGCCACCAGATATTTTTTACCAGCCTGACTTCCCAGTGGGAGGGGATGTCGGCATCGAGCTCATAGACACCCTGGAATGCATGGTGTTTCATGTGGTATTTTTTGAACGAGACATAAGAGGGCACAAGCATCGGTGCGTTGACAATCAGGCCAAAGACATCGTTCCAAAACCGGCTACGGAAAATCAGGCCGTGCGAGGCGTCGTGCAAAAGCCCAATGAACGTGTGGTTGACAATCGTGCCAAAAAGCCAGGCCACCGGCAACACCACGTACCACGGCTGGTGGCGCAGAAACCAGGCGATGGCCAACTGCAGCGAAACCGCAAGCACAATGAGTAGCGCGCTCCACGGATTTTTCTTACCAATGAACTGGCGCAGCTCAGGGTGTTTTTTGAGGATCGCCTTGGTCCGCTCCAGGTGCGGTTCCGGGCCTTTGTCAAAGTAAAATTCCATGCTTGCCATAACCAATTTTGTGCACTGCAAACAGGGTGTAAAGGGAAAGCCAATTGTCCTGCTGGTGTGTTAAATTTGTTTTACACCCAATGCGTCGAAAAAAATCGACGCATTATGGAACGCGATAAGAGCCTTTTGGATTTCAATTTGTCGGATGAACTCATCGAGATTGCCGAGTTGATCCGGGAAATCTGTGAAAAAGAAATTGTGCCCCGGCGAGCGGAATTAGATGAAAAAGAAGAGTATCCGTTTGAAATTTTTGCCAAGTTTAAAGAGGCGGGGCTGCCTGCAGTCCTTTATGATGAACAATACGGTGGCATGGGGGCTGGGCTTTTTGCCGCCGTCATTTTCGCTGAGATTGTTAGTGAGTACTGCCTTGGCGTCAACACCGCTATCTCGGCCACAAAACTCTGTGCCCTGCCGATCGAACACGGGGGCACCGAAGAGCAAAAGAAGAAATACCTGTCCGCCTTTGCCAGCGGGGAGAAGATTGGCGCATTCTGCCTCAGCGAACCAAATGCTGGCTCTGATGTGCCCAACCTGTCCACCGTGGCGATCAAAAAGGGTGACCGCTATATCTTAAACGGGGTGAAGCAATGGATCACCAACGCCGGTGTAGCCGATGTTTACACCGTCTTTGCCTTGACCGACAAGAGCAAGGGACCCCGTGGTATGTCTTGCTTCATCGTCGAAAAAGGCATGAAAGGGCTTTCTTTTGGCAAGCTCGAGAATAAAATGGGTATCCGTTGCTCACACACCCGCCAGGTAATCTTGGAGGATGTCGAGGTGCCCGAAGAGAACCTGGTCGGCCTCAAGCCCAACCGGGGCTTTATCCATGCATTCCAAACCCTGAGTTCGTCTCGACCTGCAGTCGCTGCTTCTGCCGTAGGACTGGCCACAGGGTGTTACAAAGAGGCTCTGAAGTACACCCGCCAGCGGGAGCAGTTTGGCAAAAACATCATTAACTTCCAAGTCGTGCAGCACATGCTGGCCGACATGGCCGTGCGCATCGAACAGGCAAGACTGCTGACCTACCGTGCCGCCAAGTATGCTATGGCAGGCCATCCGGAAGCAGCCAAGTATTCAGCAATGGCTAAATACGCAGCTTCTGAAACGGCAGTGGCTGTAGCCAACGATGCGCTGCAGCTGCATGGTGGCTATGGCTTCACCAAAGACTATCCTATTGAAAAGATGTACCGCGACGCCAAGATCCTCACCATCTACGAGGGCACAAGCCAGATCCAGAAAAACGAGATTGGCGCGTATATAATTAAAGAAGCTGCGGCGCTGCGCTAATCGGGGCTGAGGGAAATTGTCTGCACCGCGACATCCTGCCCCAGCGCTGCCAAAAAGTCCTGCATGCCGGTGAGGTCAGTGGTGGTGAAAAAGACTTGCCCTGTATCACGAAGGAATTCGATAAAGGCAGCCCGGCGATTGAGGTCTAATTCGTTCAGCACGTCATCGATCAAAAGCACAGGTCGCAGCCGCAGCTTGTGCCCGAGATAAAAATACTGCGCCATGCGCAAGGCCAGCGCTGCCGTCCTTTTCTGGCCCTGTGAGGCGGTGCTGCGGATCTCGCGCTCTGCATTGCCATCTGCAAAAAAATATAGCCGGTCGCGGTGGACGCCACACGTGGTCTGCCGTAGCCGGAGATCGTGTGCGCGCTGTGCCCGCAGCATTGCCAGGTAGTCATCGATCGACGCCAGTTGGTCGGTTGTTCCGCGGTAGCACATTTGCCAATTGTCCTTAGCCGATGAAATTTTGTGCACATTGTGGTTAAAGTATTCGGCAAATTCTGGCAGGAATTCCCTGCGCCGGTTGAGGATCTCCATCCCATGGCTGGCTAACTCGCGGTCGATCGCACCCAACACACCTTCGTCAGCACGGGACTGCAGCGCCTGGCTGCGCAACTTCAGAGCACGGTGGTATTGTTGCAGCGCGCTGAAATAGCCCGGTGACAGCGTCGATAGCAACAAGTCCAAAAACCGGCGCCGCTCGCTATGCTCTCCGTCAAGGATGCCAATGTCATCTGGCGTCAGGACAACGCAGGCCAGCCGGCCAATCAGGCCAGCCGCTTTCACCTCTTGCCCATTCAGCCAATACTTTTTTACCGTCGCTGCGCGCGGGTCTTCGCTGTTGCGGCCAAAGGCGATCGCGGCCTGCTGTGCTGTACCGTGCACGCTGAACGAGCACTCGATGCGGTAATATGGGGTGCCGAAGCACAGCATATCGCGATCAGTCGCTTTGCGGAAGGAGCGCAAAAAAGAAATCAGCCCAATTGCCTCCAGCACACTGGTCTTACCGCTCCCGTTTTTGCCGGTGAGAAAAATCAGACCATGACTAAACTTTAGGCGGAGAGACTTTTGGTTACGAAAGTTAGTTAATGAAAGTTCCTGCGCAATGGCTGCGCCGAGAGAACCGCTACTTTGCGGTGCTGGCACGCTTCAGATTTTTATGGGCATGATTAGCGAGAGAAAATCGGGGTCGTCCTGATCTCGGATGACAACAGGCTTATTGGAATCCGTAAAGCTAAAGCGAATTCTCGGGCAATCCAAAACTTTCAGCACGTCGAGTAAAAAGTTTACGTTAAGACCCAACTCGACCTTTTCTCCGGTGTAGTCAGTGTCGAGGGTCACCTCGACCTGGCTGCCCTGATTGGCCGACTGTGCAGTAAGCAGGATTGTTTTATTATCAAACAGCATGCGGCACAGCTGTGACGGCGGCTCTGTGACAGGACGAATCTGCAGCAGGGCATCTGTCAGCTTCTCGCGGCTGAGCTCCAGCTCAACCGCCATCTCCTTGGGTATGACTTTTTTGTAGTCAGGGAACTTGCCCTCAAGCAGTCGGGTAGACAACTGTGCATCCCCTACCTGCACGAGGAATTCCCGTTCTGCGACACCGATCATCGCCACTTCAGAAATGTCCAGTAGCTTCTGGATCTCGCGAATAGCTTTAGCGTGCACAACCGTGTCGCTATCCTGTGGCAAGTTGGCGGGCTCAGGCAGCCGCCGAGTGATGGCCGCCAGGCGCCGTCCATCGGTACCTACCAATGTCAATTGGTCTCCCGAACTCTGGAAACAAAGGCCATTATAAATATAACGGTTGTCTTCTTGCGAAATCGAATGCTGGGTTTTGCGGATCATCTCCGCCAACAAGGCAGTGGGCACATTGAAAAGCCTGCTGCTATCGAATCGCTGCAGCGCTGGGAAATGCTCTGCAGTGTTGCCGGACATGACATAGCGTGCTGCAATGCCGCCTCTGCCACTCAGCACCACCCGGAAAAAGTTACTTTCCTGATCGGGGTCTTCGGCTTGCTGGACCTCAACGATCAGCTCAGGCGAAATTAGAGAGCTGACAAACTCCAAAAACCGTTTGCCAGGAACAATGAACTCGCCGTTTTTTTGTGTTTGCGCAGGAATGGTGATACAGGCTGTTGTTTCCATGTCGGAAGCTGTGATCCGGACGGTTTTCGGCTCCAGACTGATCAGGAAGTTAGAAACGATCGCTGCAGTATCCCGATTCGGCACAATCGAATCGATGCGGCGTATGGCTTTTTCTATTAGCTCCTTGTCGGTTTCAAAGCGCATTAGTTTACTTGTCTGTGAAAGCATTGTAGGCCATAAAGCAAAATACAGTTAGCCACTGATCGTATGAAGATTGGCATGACTGTTGAGTACGACGGCTCCGCGTACTGTGGTTTCCAATTACAAAAAGACCAGAATTCTGTGCAGGCTGAATTGGAACGTGCGTTGCGCATTGCTTTGCGCACGCCCGTGCGGATCCACTGCGCTGGGCGAACCGACAGCGGGGTGCATGCGCTCGGCCAAGTGGTGCATTTTTCCGTCCCCGCAGCCCCCCCACTGGAACGCTTGGTTTATTCTGTAAATAGCCTCCTCCCGCGTGATATCGCCATAAGCCATGCGGAAATCGTGCCCGATAATTTCCACGCGCGTTTTTCCTGCCTCAGCCGTGAATATGTCTATGCTATTTACCAAGCCCCGTTTCGCCCTGCCGCACCAGGGCTGCGTGCGTTGTGGCTGCGCGGCAATTACAACTGGAGTAGGGCGGCACAGGCTATCCCGCATTTGCTGGGCGAAAAAGACTTTGCGAGTTTTACACGCAGGGCGCTTGCTAAAAGTGGGGAACGTACCTGGCGCCGCATCGACGCCATCGATATCGTAGAGGTTCTTCCTTATGTTTTTCTCTACATACGGGGCTCGGGATTCCTGCACAACATGGTGCGCATCCTGGCTGGCACGCTGCTCGACGTGGCCAAGGAAAAGCTACCGCCAGAGGCTGTTGCCGGCATCGTGGCCAGTGCGGACAGGCTGCGTGCGGGCGTTACCCTCAAGCCTGACGCGCTCTATTTTCTCTATGCCCAGTACGCAGACTACCCCAAATCGGGATATATGCCTTGGTTGCGTCGGTTTCTATTAGAAAAATTGGAAGAAAAAACCCGGCAGCTCGTGCCGCCGGGATAGGATCAAGCAGCCTGTACTTTGGTGCCTGGCAGCTTTGCCAGGAGTTCTTCGGCACGGCTTTTCAATTCACCTGCAAGCTGTTGGACCTTGCTGTTCCACTCGCCGTAGCGTAATTTTGCTTGCTCGATGAGCGCACCCAGCTGCTGCGCGGCATCGGTGGCTGCAGCGCGGATCTTGACCGCCTCTTCAGTTTGCACATTCGCACCGGCTGCGATCAGCTCGTTAACCTCTTTCTCGAGGTTTTTCAAGAGCTCCTCTGCCGCAGCACGCAATGTCTCGTAAGCCCCGATTCCGAAGCTCACAATGTTGTTTACGGTTTGTTCCATGCTCCCTCCTTTTGCAGAGCAAACTTATTTTTGATATTTTTTGTGCGACGCACATAATGTCAAGAAATTTAGTCTTTTTGTGCCCCTGCCCTAGAATAGTTAGTCAAAAAACTCTGGAACGCAGGGAATGCGCAGTGCTATGGAAAAATCCCGCTTATTCGATCTTAGCATGCAATCGCCATAAAAAAATTTTCTGAAAAACTGAAAAAATTCCGCGATTTTGTGGTATTTAATATATAGAGGGACTATGAAC
>JANWWX010000046.1 GCA_025057195.1 Leptospiraceae bacterium
CAGTGCCATGCGTAGCTCCAAAGAGATACCGGGGATTATGTATTGCCCATAAACTGGGAAACGGAACTCCAAAAAGGGCTCGAAATGGTGGAAGTGCAAATCATACCCCGCGCCGTTGAGGTCGTGGAGGACACGGCGCAGGTCGCGTGCCAAGTAAAAAGGTAGCATCCATTCGTCGCGCAGGCGATTCCCCCACCGGATGAGGGGCTGGCAATAGGGCTCACGCCAAAACCAGAGCAGCAGTGCTGTTACCAAAATCTGCTGCACAGCGTTCATCTGGTAGTGGGGAGGCATTTCAAAACAGCGCAGCTCGATGATACCCTGCCTGCCTGCATACGATCCAGGGGCATAGAGTTTGTCGATCGACATTTCGGCGCGATGGGTATTGCCGGTGATGTCCACAAGGATGTTGCGCAGAATGCGATCGACCTGCCAGAAGGGAATCTGCTTCAGCCGGCGGATCTGCTCCAGGGCAATTTCCGCAGCCAGCAACTGCTCGTCGCGGGCCTCATCGATGCGCGGGGATTGCGAGGTGGGACCAATGAATAGCCCATTAAATACATAAGACAGCGACGGGTGGTTTTGCCAATAGGCGATCAGCGCTGCGAGCACTTCAGGCCGGCGTAGGAACGGACTGTCCTCAGGGTGCAGCGCACCGAGTGTGATATGGTTGCCTCCGCCTGTGCCGCACACTCTGCCATCAATCAGGTAACGCTCTGCGGTTAGCCCACAGTGCTCTGCCTCTTCATAAAGGATCCGGGTCTTTTCGATGGCCTCCACCAAGCTCGTTGAGGGTAGGATATTGACCTCCAGCACACCTGGATCCGGGGTGATGCGAAAAAAACCCAAACGGTTATCGCGTGGCGGTTCATACCCCTCAAGCCGGATCGGGATGCCAAGCCGCGAGGCCGCCTTTTCAACCACCGCAAGCAAAGAGCAAAACTCCTCGAGAGTATTAACGGGGGGCAAAAAAACATACAACTGGCCGTGGCGCACCTCGGTGCAAAGAAAAGTGCGGATGGGCTCTCGCCGGACCCGGCTCCGGTGCGGCAACGGCTCTACCTTGTGCTTTGGGTTAGCAAACGGATCGTGCCAGTATTCGGGTTGCCATGCATCGGTGATGGAATCGAGTGGCAGTCTCAAACCCAGCGGAGAATCACCAGGCACCAGTGCGGCAAAGCCACGGCGGAACTCCAGCTCTGCACTCTCCCAGACACCGTGCGTCGGGTTGTAAACCAATGGTAGGGCATAGCCTGCGGGTTTTTCAAGGCCAGAGTCAAGCACGCGCAACAGGCGTTTTCGTTCGAGCTCTGGGTAAGAGTACCCTTGGATGATTTTTTCAAATTCCGGCGGCAGCTTTGACTCGGCATGGATGTAGTAGATTGGATCTTCGAAGGCGGTGACAATGCAGGACAATGGCAAACCAAGGATGTCGGCCACTTCCCCGAGTAGCGACTCGGCATCCTTCACGGTCGCAGCACTGGCACTATTTTCAAAAAGCAGCTGGCTGGCATGCCACAAGGGTTGGCCGTCGCGCCGCCAAAAGCAGCCGAGACACCAGCGTGGCAACGGCTCGCCCGGGTACCATTTCCCCTGCGACTCGAGGGTAATGCCTCCTTTTGCATAGACCGAAAACAGCCGCTGCAAAAGCTGTCTTGCGACCTGGTATTTTTCCTCGCCCAGGGCATCGTAGTGCCATTGTCGGCTTTCCCGGTCTGAGGCCGAAATAAACGTCGGCTCGCCACCAATCGAAAGCCGGATGTCACTTGTGGCCAGTTCGCCATCGAGTTTTTTGGCAATCTCAGTTAACTGCTGCCACACGGATTGTGGATACGGCCGGGTGGACCGCGGTTTTTCGTCCAGCCGGATGACCTCCATGTGGAATGCCAGCTCCGATTGGCAGGGCTCTGTGAAACCTTCTACGGGGGCTGCGCTTTCCGGTTCCGGGGTTGCTGCAAGCGGAATGTGCCCTTCGGCGGCCAGAAGCCCCGAGGTGGGATCCAGCCCAATCCAACCGGCACCCGGGATAAAAACCTCCGCCCAGGCGTGCAGGTCTGTGAAGTCGCGGTCGATACCCTCAAATTCCCCAGGGGCAGGCTTGTCCGGCAAAAGCTGGATCAGATAGCCGGAGACAAAGCGCGCAGCCAAGCCAAAAGAGCGCAAAAGTTGCACCAGCAAGAAAGCGCTGTCGCGGCACGAACCCGATTTTTTTTGCAAGGTCTCGGTGGTGGTCTGCACACCCGGCTCCAGGCGTATGACATAGGCGATCTGGCGGTGCACGTGGCGGTTGAGCGCCACTAACCAATCGATCGTATTCTGCCCGGATGGCGCAACGGCCTTGGCAAACTCACCCAGTTCGGTCCCCGCATCCGTGGCCACTAAGTATGGGGCCAGTTCCCGCTGGAGTCTTTCGCCATAGCGGAAAGGCACCTGCCGCGCCCCGTCCTCGATAAAAAAGTCGAATGGATTATAAGCAGAAAGTTCTGCCACCAGCTCCACCTGGATCTTGAGAAAATTGCTGGGTTCGGGAAACACCAACTGCGCCTGCCAGTTGGCAAAAGGGTCTTGTACCCAATTGAGGAAATGCTTTTTGGGTTCAACCTGGAAGGCATAAGCCACAATGGTGGTCCGTGTGTGCGGGGCTGGTCGCAACCGCACCTTCTGTGGGAAAATGGCCACTGGCCTGTCATAGCGGTACTCAGTTAAATGCCTGAGTTTTACGCGCATGCGCCCGAAGGAAGCAAATGCCATGCCATAATTTGGCATATTTTTTGCTTAAAATTTTCTGGGTGCAGAACAAAGGACAAACAAGGACAGGGAGGAGGGAAGATGCTGCTTGCAAAATACCACACAGAGCGTGCGTTTGATGAAATGGTGGCGAAAGATGGCTCACTGCGGCCGCAATATGCCAGTTTGGGCGATCGCTTGAGCCGTATGGAATTGGGCGAATTGGTCAGGCGCAAAGGCCGTGCCGAACGGGCGCTTTTTGCCTCGGGAATCACTTTCACCCTTTACGGCAAAGAGGGCTCACAGGATCGGATCCTGCCTTTCGACATCATTCCCCGCATCATCCGCGCTGACGAGTGGGCGATGCTCGAGTCGGGGTTGGTACAGCGGACTTTGGCGCTCAATGCATTCCTCAACGACATCTATGGCAAGCAACACATTGTGCGCGATGGTATCATCCCGCGCGAAGTGATCGAATCCAGCCCTGGATTTTTAAAGCCGTGCTTGGGGGTCAAACCACCACGCGGTATCTATATCCATATCTCGGGTACCGACCTTGTGCGCGGCGAGGATGGCAACTACATGGTGTTGGAGGATAACCTACGCTGCCCTTCGGGAGTGAGCTATGTTCTCGAAAACCGCGAAGTGATGAAACAGATTTTCCCCGAGCTATTCCGTGACCTGCGCGTCCGGCCTGTGGCCAACTACCCTATTCGGCTGCGCCAGGCTTTGGAATACCTGTCAGACCGGAGCCAACCCTCGCTGGTGCTGCTCACTCCGGGGATCTATAACTCTGCCTATTTCGAACACTCATTCCTGGCACAACAGATGGGAATCCCCCTGGTCGAAAATACGGATCTCTTTGTCGAAAACGACCGGGTGTTCATGAAAACCATCCGTGGCCCCAGACCGGTGGACGTGATCTACCGGCGTACCGACGACACCTTTTTGGATCCCACAGTGTTCCGCAAGGACTCGCTGCTCGGCGTGCCGGGGCTTTTTGATGCGTACCGCAAAGGCAATGTGGCTTTGGCGAATGCCCTCGGCACCGGTGTCGCCGACGACAAGGTCGTCTATGCCTATGTGCCGGACATGATCCGCTACTACCTCGGCGAAGAACCACTGATCCCGAATGTCCCCACTTACCTTTGCTTCCGCGAAAACGACCGTAAATATGTCCTGCGCAACCTGCATAAAATGGTGGTAAAAGCGGCCAACGGTGCGGGTGGCTATGGCATGCTGATTGGCCCGCAGGCCACGGCTGCCGAGCGCAGGGCATTCCGCGAAAAGATCCAAAAAGATCCCCGCGGTTACATCGCACAGCCCGTGGTGGCACTTTCCACCGCACCCACCATTGTTTCTGGTCCCGTGCTCAATGCCGGAGAGGGCTCGATTGAGCCACGGCACATTGACTTGCGGCCTTATATTGTCTTTGGCAAGGACTGCTATGTGCTACCGAGTGGCCTAACCCGCGTGGCCCTGCGCAAAGGTTCGCTGGTCGTCAACTCTTCACAGGGCGGGGGCACCAAAGACACATGGGTCTTAGAAAGCTGAGACTGCATGTACGTCCTCAGCCGGGTAGCGGATTCCGTCTATTGGCTTAACCGGTACGTTGAGCGTGCGGAAAGCTATGCCCGGCTGATTGAAACCTATTGGCAACTTTCGGTGGAAAACCCAGAGCTGACGGGGCCACTGTGGCCAGCTCTTTTGGAAACCACTGCGGACACCTCGGTGCTGCAGGAAGCCAGCGAACGATTGAGCCAGGAGACAACCATCGCTTTTTTGGCCTTCGATCGCCAAAATCCCAACTCAATCCTGTCATGCCTGCTGGCAGCAAGGGAAAATGCTCGCTCGATCCGCGAAAAAATCTCCAAGGACATGTGGGAAACCATCCACGAGCTTTATACCCAGGTGTTGCAGCAGGCCGAAAGCAGGAAAAGTCCCTCTGATATTCCCGATATCGCCTTTTTTCGCCAGCTGCGGCGGAGCTGCCAGGCCTTTTACGGCATTTCGGATAGCACCCTCAGCCATGACGAAACCTATTTTTTTGCATTGCTCGGCCGATCGTTAGAACGCGCCGACAAGACAACCCGCATCCTCGACCTCCAGTCGTACATGTTGACTGGGGAGGAGCAGTCGGGTGACACTGGGCTGATCCTGAGCTTTGCGGTATTGCGGGCGACCAGCGCACATGAAATGTTCAGCCAGGCATACCCGCGTGTCAGTGCGGAAAACATCCTCGATTTTTTGTTGCTCAGCCGCACCTTTCCGCGCGCGGTCACAGCCTGCCTCCTGCAGATCGAGTATGCGCTCCGTTCGCTGGCACTTGAACAAAAAGGCTTTTTCATCAATAAGGCCCATAAAAAAGTCAAACAACTGTTGCTCGAGTTACGCCACACCGATGTCTCGCGATTGGTGGGCGACCAACTCAATGCCTATCTCGACAACTTACAGATGCGGCTCAACGAGATCGGTGACGAAATCACACGAACCTATTTTGTCAGTAGTTCGTAATTGCATGGTGTTCGCCACACATGCGTCGCTAAAAAAACTTGCCAAAATAGGACCAAAATAGCATTTTTATGGTATGCAAGTAAGGGAGGCACAACAAGCGGCAGCTGCCCAAAGGCTCTACGAAGCCGAACAGGCTGCGCGCCAGGAGGCGCAGAACCGGGAACAGCCGGTACAAAAAGACCAACCGGCGCAGGCAACCGGCACAGCTTCTTCGATCGACACTTACGCCTGACATTTGCCTTGCGTGCAGCCTTGACGCTGCCGAAAATAAAACATGGCAGTTGACCAAGCCACAAAAAAGCTTTATAACGAGCGGATCGGTAAACACAAGCAGCAAATTGCGGAGTTTGAAAAAGAAATCGCAGCCTATAAAAAGGCAATGAATAGCCAAAAAAAGCTCAAGCCATTTTTCCATATTGGCAGCGTCGCATTATTGCTCCAGATCATCAAGCTGCAGATTGAGATGAATGCGATCTCGGAAGAGATGATGAATATCAAGAACAATGCTTTTCTCGATGCTGCACGCAAAAATTTCTATAAAATTTTTTCTGAATTGGCGTCGGTGGTCAAGGACGACATCGATGAGCCGCTCGATTTTAACCGTGAGGAGTTGGATAAAATCAAGCCCTTCACCCCACGCCAGCGGCTGAATCTTTATCGTCATATTCGTAGCGAGATGGAACAATTGATCCGGGCCTATGGCCCCAACACCAAATGGCTTTGGTCGTTCCCCGAACTTTATGCTAAAAGTGCCAACCTTGGCAAAAACCTGATCGATTTCCGCGAAGTCCAATCAAAACGCGATCCGCGCGAAGAATTCTATTACGATCGCAAGGAAATGGTCAAGCTCATCATTGACGACCTTTTTGATGCCTCTTGCCGCTACCGCGACAAATTTGAGATTTCCACCAAGGCCACCAGCGACATGCTGATGGCGATCAAGCTCTTGGACGCAATGCGCCGTGTCGCCCTTGCCGTCAAAGACGACGCCATGGCCAACAAGGCCAAGGCCGGGATTGAGTCCTACAAGGCACGGATCGAAAGCGAAAAAGAACAAAAAGAAAAGAAGACCCAGGCAAAAAAATAAAATAGCCGCTTGCGCAATTATGTTTCCTCCCCACTTTTACCCATGCCACGCTTTGCCAGTGCTATTTTTCCCCACAAAAAGCGCAGTGCCTTTTTGAGCCGTCGCCAGAAAAAAAGGCCGAGCAAAACAATCACTGTGGGCACGGCCACAGCCGTGAAGATGCGCCACATCGCCACCTGATCAGCAGCGCTCGTCACTTGGTAAACGCTGGCCAGTGCATCGATCAGGCTCAGGATCAACGTCGGCACACCGACCAGTGCCCCATAGATGCCGACCCGGATATCGAGCTCCCGTGTGCGCTGCATGATCACATAATTGTGCATTTCGGTTATCTCTTCTTTGACTTCGGTATAAAGTGGCTCAATTTGGAATACCTGCTGGCAAAGTGTGTAAAAACGGTGGTGGGTGCGCTTGTGGGCTATTTGCCCAAAAAGGCCGCGGGCTGTGAAAAAAAGTAGCTTTTCGCGGATCTGCTCGAAATTTTTTTCATGCGCAGTTGGGTCTTCTGTGTGCACAGAGGGCCAACTTTTTGTCACTTCATCAGAAAGCTCGATCAGGATGTAGCGTTGGCTGAGCGATAAAATCCACAAGAAAAAATAGATTTTACGCAGATAATCCGGCAGCGTCGTTCGGTAAAATTCGGAGTCTGGGTATTCTGCCGCCAAAAATCCGGCACTTTCTAAGCTGACAAAAAACCACTGCTTTTCCTGATATTGCAAAAATCCAGGAGCATCGTCAGCGGCATCCTGTGGCGAGATGGCAAAAACTTCATTGGCGTGGAATAAATTGAGCACCTGCTGGCGCAGCCTGGCCAACGAGACTTGCTCTTTCAATCCAGATCCTATGAATAGCGCAGCATAGACCAAAAACTGGCCAGGAATAAACACCTCACGCCATGAAAACTGGGGTAACTTTGCGCGAAATCCTGCCAAGATTGCATCCGCGATCACACTCAAGCGGAAATTTTCAGGCTTGCCCTGTGGCAAATGTGGCTGGAAAAACTCTGGAATAAATTCCTCTTCATGGCCATGTTCTTTGCGACGCAGGACGCGCAGTTTCCGACTGCGTTTCCCGCTGCCAGAGAAACGCGCATAGTGTAGGAAATCCAGCCAATCGACGATCTGCTCCGAGTGCGGTGCCAGTTCAAATACCAAAAAACCTGTCCCAACCGAAAAAAGGCAAAGCTGTATGTCATGGATCAGGAAACTTATTTCCCGCTGTGGGGTAGCCAATCGCCAATTTCCCTGTTGGCTGGCAAAGACTGCATTTTTCTGCAATGCCTGGCTGGTCGCACGCCAGGCACACGCCAGCGGATTACTGCTACTTTCCATGTGACGCGAGATGTGCGGCAGCAAATCTTCCTGCGGCAAATGCAGTGGTTCCCACAGGTGTTTTCCTGGAGACCATTCGGCCGCTGCCACTGCCGCACGCAGGCCAGAAAAATTGCGGCTATCGAAGCCAAAAGGATAGACCAACCGCACAAAAGATTGTGCTGCGATATTGATGCCATGGAATTTTGCGGCTTCCACTATTAGCCGGTCTGGCTGCTTAGAAACTCACGCAGCGGCACACGCTCGTCGTAAAGCACATAGGCCAGGTCACGGAACCGCGTGGTGGCAACATAAAATTGGTTAAACTGGATGTTGGCCATGGTGAGATCAATATTGTCATAGAGCTTTTGCCGATCTTCTTGGATTTTGGCGATTTTTTGCTGCAGCTCGTTTTTAATCGCTTCACGCATTTTCATGCATTTGCGCAGCACCATCGCCGATGCCTGCCCTGGCTCGCGGTTTTTAACAAACTCCAATGTATTAATCACAGAGGCAACCGAGGTGTGTGTCGCCCAGTTGCGAATGAGGGAAATACCACCTG
>JANWWX010000047.1 GCA_025057195.1 Leptospiraceae bacterium
TCCAAATCATCAAGCTGTCTGCTGCGGAAAAGGCTGCATTTAAGAATGCGGCAGCGGGAATTGCCGACCAAATGGTCAGCAAGATTGGCGGTCAGGCCGCACAGATTTATGCCAAAATCAAGGCGGGCAAAGCCGCCTGCAAGCCCTAAGTCGCTTTCGCATGGCGGTCTTGGCGCGAGTTTTGGCTGCGCTGACCCGCGCGGAGCGGTTCATCGCAGCGCTGTGCATTGGTCTTCTAACACTGATTATGTTTGCCGACGTGGGCGCACGGGAGCTTTTTAAGGGTGGGATTGCGTGGGCGCAGAAGTTTTCGCTCAATTTGATGTTTTGGGCCGGCATGTTGGGCGTGGTAGTAGTTTCCTCCCGCGGCACCCACATCCGGCCAGAAATCGGCGAAAAGCTGTGGCCGGAAAAACTTAAGCCAATACTGAAGGCCATTGAACATTTTTTAATCGCCCTTTTTTGTGCTGGAATGGCGGTAGTAGCGGTCCAATTTGTCATTAAGACCTATGACAGCGGCCAGCGCAACCCGGTCACCGAAATACCAATGTGGATCTTGCAGTTGGTGTTGCCATACACCTTTATTTCATTGACCCTGCGGCATGCAATTTATGCGGCCGTGCCAGCGCTACGCCCCGCAGATAAAAACGAAGCCGAGGAAGCGCTTGAAATGGAAAAACAGGCGCAAGAAGAGACAGTAAAAGGAGAGAATAATGGTTAGTTTTGGCCTCATTGCCCTCATCGTAGCGTTGCTGCTTTTCGGCCAGCCGCTTTTTGTCATCATCGGTGCGATCACCGCTTACTGTTTCTATTTCATGTCGAGTGGTGGCACCACAGGGCTCGACAAACTCGGCGACATCATGTCGGATGTCTATTACGGTGCCGACAAGGAGATCCTGCTTGCAATCCCACTTTTTATCCTCGCCGGCAACCTAATGACGCATGGCTCGATCGCGCGCCGGTTGATTGCGATTGGCAAAGCGTTCACGGCGCCCATCCCGGCTGGCCTGGCCGTGGCCGGTGTTGTCTCGTGCGGAATCTTTGCGGCCATCTCCGGCTCCTCGCCAGTGACCTTGATTGCGATCGGTGGCATCATGTACCCTGCGCTGCGCCAGGCCAACTACAACCAAAACTTAGCGATGGGACTGCTTTCTGCCGGTGGCACCCTGGGGATCATCATCCCGCCCAGTATCCCCATGATCATCTATGCGATCATGGTGGGCGTCTCGGTGATCGATCTTTTTTTAGCCGGGATCGGGCCGGGGCTTTTGCTTTTGACTGCCTTGGTGTTCTATGCGATGGCCCGCGGTTGGAAGATGGAGCGCGGGCGTTGGCAGCTTGCTGAAATCGGTGCCTCGCTCAAGCAGGGGATTTTCGCCTTGCTCATGCCGGTGATCATTTTGGGGGGGATTTATTCCGGTTTTTTTACCGCAACCGAATCCGCGGCCATTGCCGTTTTTTATGCCATTTTGGTTGAGGTCTTAATCCACCGCGAGTTACCCATAAAAAAAATACCCGAGGTTTTGAGTGAAACTGCCGAGATGCTCGGCACGCTATTTTTGATACTCCTAATTGCCGTCAGCCTCAATAAATTCATGACCGAAGAGCAGTTACCACAGCAAATGGTGGAGAAAATGTCGGCGCTGATTTCGGACAAAGTGACCTTCCTCATTGGCGTCAACATCCTTTTGCTCATCGTCGGCTTTTTCATGGATATCATGAGCGCGATCCTGGTCCTAGCACCGCTTTTGGCGCCGATGGCCCACCACTTTGGGGTGCACCCGATCCACTTTGGCATCATCATGATCGTCAACCTGGAAATTGGCTACCTCACCCCGCCTGTGGGCATTAACCTGTTTGTGGCCTCTACCATTTTCAAAGCGCCACTCGGCCAGGTGGTGCGGGCGGTGTTCCCGATTGTGCTCGTTTTCCTGGTCTGTTTGGGGATCATCACGGCATTCCCGCAACTCAGCCTATTTGCCATCAAAGACGCCACCGTGAAGCAGAAACAGGCTATTGTTGCCGAAAGCAAGGTGCCGCAGAAAGCAGCGCTCAGCGAGGAGCAGCAAATCTATGTCGGCAAGTGGGTATCCGCAGCAGGAACGCTCACAATCGAGGAAGATGGAACTGCCTCGACCAAGCCACCGATCGGCAAAAAGGGCAACAAGTATTTGCCGAGTATCGACTCTGCCACCGTCTCCATTAACGACACGAAACTCGTGTTGGATGCTGGTGGCGAAAAGTATGAATTCAAAATCACCCAGCCGCCCAAGTTACAGAAAAAAAAGACAGTCCTGAAGCTCGACAAATTCGTTTTCACCAAAGAAGAATAATCATAAGCTTTCGCGGAGCGCCTGCCAGACGGGAAAAATTATCCCGTGCTGCGGGCGCTGCTCTGAGGGCATTTCGGACAGGAGGTAGTCGGCAAGTCCAGCGTCGGGATCCTGCGGGCGGCCCACGCCAATGCGGATGCGGTGGAAGTCGGCGCTGCCAATCTCCTGGATGATGCTACGTAGCCCATTGTGCCCCTTATGCCCACCGCCAAATTTGTGGCGCACTGTGCCTGGCGGAAGTTCCACCTCGTCGTGGAATACCACAAGGCATTCTGGTTTTATTTTGAGCTGCTTTAAAGCCGCGCGCACCGCAATGCCGGAGTTATTCATAAATGTCTGTGGCTTCAGCAAATAAATCGATATCCCTGCTTCTTCAGTTTGTGCGATTTCTGCCGACATTTTTTTTTCCAAACGGTAGCGTGCCTCAGGCCAAAGCGCATCGAGGGCCATCGCGCCAGCGTTGTGCCGGGTGAATCGGTAGCGCGCACCGGGGTTCATGAGCCCTACTGCAACAAGTGTTTTTGGAGCAGAATCATGCACACGATACGGCCGCAAATGCCCAGCTGCGGGGCAATTCTTTTTGTTGCAGCCTGAGATAAAAAAATGAAGCAGGTCTGCCGGTTCCTGGGGCGTGCGCGCTTCTTTTAAAAGATTTGAACCAATAGAAAACCGGAGGCACTGATCCGGTGTGTCGCAAAAGTAGGGGTACACCCCGAAAAGTAGCGCTCGCCGGGATGGCCAAAGCTTTGTTTGCGGGTTCAATTCTGCAAATGACACGGCGCCCTGGTGCCGGCTTTTTGCATGTGGGAAAAACTCAGCGACGAGGAGTTGCTCCGCGAGCTGAAACGCGCCGAACTCGCCGAATACTTAGACGTCGGGGCAAAGCAGGCGGAACAGATTTTTAGCGTGCTCGTCAGCCGCCACCAAACAGCCTTCATCCGTTTGGTGGCCCTCCGCTACCCAGTAGATAGCGCCACAGCCGAAGAAATAGTGCAAGATTTTTGGCTCGAATGCTACACAGCACTGGCGCGTTACGATACCAACCGACCATTTTTACCGTGGGCGACGACCATCCTCTTTCGTACCGCGGAGCGATTCCTGCGCCGCCGCCGGCACGAAGTACAGCTCTCACCGCAAAGTGAGCTTTTCCAACAGCAAAAAGTACCAGATACTGCTGGCGGTGGCGATGAAGAAGAACTGCGCAAACTCATTGCGGCGGTACGCCAGTTGCCGAAAGAGCTTGCGCTGCTCATTGAGTTACGTTTTTTTCAGGAAAAAAAAATCGACGAGATCTGCGCATTGACAGGTCTCGGGCGCTCCACAGTGTTCGAAAAACTCAACCTCGCATTCCGCAAGCTCCGCCGGCTGCTGGGTGAGAAAGATTGAAATTTACAGCAGTTCTGGAGGGACTCTTTCGCGCAGCTCTTTAATTTCGGGCAGTGCCTCGCGTTTGGCTATCAGCAGCACCTCGCCATCGTCGATCACCACACAGTTCTCGACACCCAAAAGCGCCACCGTCCGTGCTGTCCGCACAATGTTATTTTTGGCGCGATGGGCAATCACCCGACCAGCCACCACGTGGTTGCCGTCTGTTGCCGGTGTGATCCTGCCCAGGGCTTCAAAAGAGCCAAAGTCGTCCCAAGCAAAATCGGCCGGCACTACCCCGATTTTGCGGCTTTTTTCCATGATAGCATAGTCGATCGAAATATTGGGCATGCGCCGAAAGTAGCGGGAAAATGCTGCGGGGCTCTGCACACACTGCTCTGCCAAGCGTAACATATCGGGCTGTAGGGTACGGAAATCTTCACGCATCCGCCCGAGCGAAAAAATAAACATCCCTGAGTTCCAGTAATGGCTTCCAGTAGTCAGGTAGTGGTTGGCAGTGGCGAAGTCCGGTTTTTCGCGGAAGCTGGCGATCGCATACATGCCTGGGGCAATTTCCATCCCGGCTTCAATGTAGCCATAGCCAGTATCCGGCCGCGTCGGTTTAATACCCAGACACCACGTGCGCTCGCCCGCCTTGGTTAGGGCCATTTTAACTTTTTCAGCCCATTTTTCTTTTGGTGCGATGTAATGATCAGCCGTGAGGACAACGATCGGCGTGTTGTCGGTGGCACCATTACGTTGCAGGTATGCAATGCAGTAGGCGATGATCGGGGCTGTGTTGCGCGGTTCTGGCTCCACCAAGTATTGTTCTTTGCCAATGTGCAGGAGTTTTTCGATCGCGGCAGCAAGCTTGGCGTTGGTGCCGATCAAGATGCGTTCGGGGCTTGTCAAGAATCGGGCGCGTTCGTAGGCCTCTTCAATTAAGGTTTTTTTTCCATAGAGGGCGATGAGCTGTTTAGGATGCCCGGCACGGCTGAGCGGCCACAGCCGTGTGCCCGATCCTCCGGCCAAGATGAGAACAAAGGGTCTATTATTGGCAGAAAGTTTTTTTGTTTTAGCGGCGCTCCTCTTTGCCGCGGAGCGCACCGCCCTCTTCTTCGCTACCATCGTTACTCCTGCGTGGCTTTTTCTGCATGCCAGGCAATGAACCGCTGTGTCGGTCCTCGCTGCGTGGCGCTGTGTCGAGGATGACTTGCGCGGCCTGTGGCACAATTTTTTCAATTTTATAATATTCTAATATGGCCGGATTATCCGCAATCAGCTCCGCCATCTTCTCGGCCTTGGCCAGTTGTTCCTGGTTGCGCTTGCGCTCAATCGCAAGCTCGGATTCTTTGGCGATCTGCGCTAAAAGTGCCTTTCGGTCGGCAGCGGCCACTTCCTCCAGATTGCGGGTCTGTGCCAAATAAAGCTCGCTATCAGGGACATAAAGCTCGCGTAGCTCTATGTTTTCCAGTCGGTACCAATTGTCGCGTAGGATCGCATCCAATCGGCGTTGCAGCTCATCACGGTTATTGTTATGCAGAAAATTGGCTAAGCGCACCCGGAGTTCACCCAACTTCCGCTCATCAATGGCAAGACCCGTGTAGTATTCCGCCAAGAGGAGTTGGAAGCATTCCTCGATAAATTGGTCACGTGCGGTCGGGCGCAGTTGCAATGCCTCCAGTGCGGCGACCGCCCGCTGTGGTTCAATTTTGCCGGTGACACGAAACCGGATGCGAATATAAAACAGGTCGTTCAACCGCAAATACGCGCTGTAGCGCAAAGGCAAGCGCACGCTAATTTCCTGGATCCGTGGTGCCACCTCAAGTTGGTAGCGCCGCCAGCGCCCCGGTACAAATAGCGTCCAGACAAAATGGTAACCCGGTGGATAAGGGATGTACGCTGGTTTTTCGGCAGCTTCAGCGATCATTTGTAAGAACACGATGTGCCCCGCAGGCACCATCAGCACATTGAGGTAAAGTGCTGTGGCCACTGAGGCCACCGCCATCAGCTGCAACAGGTAACGGAAAAGACTGGAAAGCATCCCGTCGGGCTTTCCTATTCCTCTGGTGTTTCCTGTTCCGGAGTATGCAGCCGGATCGGGCGCTCGGGTTGTATGGTCGTGACTGCGTGCTTATAGACCAATGTTTGCCGCTGCTCGTATTCAAGCACGATCGTGAAGTTGTCAAAGCTAATCACACGTCCCTTGATCGGCACGCCATTGGTAAGATAAATCGTCGCAAGCATTTTTTCACGCCGGATCTGGTTGAGGATGAAGTCCTGTAGGTTATTGCGTGTCATTGAATTCAAATCTGGAAAAAGTTTCTCACCAGCGCGGTTATATGGTTAACTCCCCGAGACGGGTCAACCGTTTTTGTGTGGATTGGTTTGGGCTTTGCGTTGCGCAGCCAGGTGCGTTGTTTTTTTGCTAACCGCAACGTGTTGCGCACGATCTTTTCTTGTAGCATGCTGCGCTCCGCATTGCTCAGCGCTTTTGGCAGGCGGCGGCTTGCGGCGTAATGTTCAAAAAATTCGCGAATGCCAATGCCAGTGAGCGCAGGAAAGCGCTGCCAGTCCACGCCCGCTTCGCCAACAGCGCGCAGCACGGCGTCCGCCTCTTCCACGAGTCCACCCTCAAACATCGCCATAGTGCGCCGGCGTACTTGTTTTTCGAGCTGTGCTTTATCGGGATTGAATTCAAGCTGGAGGATGTCATATTCCGCGCTGACGCCACCACTGCGTTTTAGGTTGCTAATTGGGGCGCCATGTGCCAGGCAGAGCATCAGTTGCCGTCGGATCCGCACGGCGTTGTGTGGGTGGACTCGCGCGGCAGCCACTGGATCGACACGCTTGAGTTCACGGTATGCCTCATCCGCACTGAGGGTGTTGACCTGGCTTTGGATTTGCGGCAAGATTTCCACTTCAGGCAGGAGTCCATAAAGCAGAGCATGGATGTAAAAATAGCTGCCACCACAGATCACCGGTATGCGTTGGCCGGCCAGTGCCTTGGCAATTTTATGCTTTGCCAGATTCACAAATGCACCTGCCGAAAAATTCTCGCGCCAAGATAAAAAACCATAGAGTGCATGGGGGAAAAGCTCGATTTCTGCTGGCTGCGGTGCCGCCGAGGCGATACGGAGTTCATGATAGACCTGCCGCGAGTCAGCGTTGATGACATAAAGTGGCCACGATCTGAGCTCTTCGTAAAGAAAGGACGATTTGCCGCTGGCAGTAACCCCCGTCAGGATTAAAAGTTTGGGCAACGCCATCACATGTGGTTGCGTAGGATTGCCAAAACCTCTGCAGCGGCACGCGATAACACATCGTTGAGGACAATGTGATCAAATTGATCTTTTTGGCTGATTTCCCAGCGTGCCAGTTCTAAACGCTTTTTAATCTGCTCTTCATTTTCAGTGCCGCGGGCGCGCAGCCGCCGCTCCAGTTCCTCTAAGCTGGGTGGCAAAATGAACACACTGACCATGGGGATATTTTTGCTGCGCAGTGTTTGCACACCCTGCACGTCGATGTCGAGAATAGGAAATTTTCCTTCCGCTTGGATACGCTCTATCTCGCGTATTTCAGTACCGTAGTAATTATCGAGTACACGCGCGTATTCCAAAAATTCGCCGGCAGCGATCCGCCGTTCAAATTCCTCGTGTGACAAAAAATAATAATGCTTCCCGTCGATTTCGTGCGCGCGGCGCTGCCGTGTGGTGGATGAAACAGAATGCACCAACCGTGGTTCCTCTTCCAGCAATATGGTGATGACGCTGTTTTTGCCGCCACCGGAGGGAGCAGCGATCACAAAAAGTGGGCGCTCCAGCATTTTCCGCCACCGGCATGAACGTGTGTTGCGTAAAGTAATTTGTAGGCTTTAACCCCACGTACGCACCCAAGCATTGGGTATTTAGAAACATAGTTGCTTCAGTGTTCATAAGAAGATTCTACGCATACACTTAACCATTATTCCCCCATATCGCTGCAAAAGACCCAACAGTTACCACGTGCCCTTGGCCTACAGTGCCGTTTCGGTTAACCTGCAAAGGGCATATATTCCCGCAAATCCTCGGGGATATCCAGCCAAGGGGGCTTTTCGCCTTCGCGCCAGTGCCAAAAGAAGAGCTTTTCCACCAAATACCCAGCGACTGGGTCCCATCGTGAGGGTTCTTGGTAATAGTTAATCGCAAAGAAGCGTTTCTGCGCCCGCCGCGCGGGTTTCAGCCACAAAAGGATCAACCCATAAACCAGCGACGAGACACTCACCCGCAGCGCCGAGGCGACACAAAGTAACGCGTCATGTTCTTCCGGCGTAAATCGTGTGGTGA
>JANWWX010000048.1 GCA_025057195.1 Leptospiraceae bacterium
CATTCAGTAATTGCGATATGGAAGTCAAAATGTGGGGCGCTGCCGGGTACATTTACACAGAATTTTTGCTTTTTTCATCTTCCAAACCACCGAACACCACCAAGCCAGTGGCGCAAAACAGTAGAAAATAGCAATTCTGGGTTTCCTGATCGGGGGCAGTAGTCACCCCCATGACGGACCACCCATCGTTGGGTGGTTACGGATGCACTCCCCATGAAAACTTGCCGACAGGCCAAGCTAAAATTATTTTTTGGTTAATTCCGCAAGGAGGTGTTATGTTCAAGAGAATATTCCTCTTCATCCTGACAAACATCCTGGTCGTTGCCACGATCTCGATCTTGCTTAGTGTGTTAGGGGTAACCCACTACATTGAGCAAGCTGAAAGCGAATATAGCATTAACTTCCGGAGCTTGCTCATCCTCTGTTTGATCTGGGGTTTCACCGGTGCTTTGATCTCACTTGCGCTGTCTAAGGTGATGGCCAAATGGATGATGGGACTCCATGTCATCGACCCGCGCAATGCCACCGGCGTCGAGGCACAATTGGTCTCGGCAGTACACCGTCTGGCGCGCCAAGCTGGCCTCACGACCATGCCCGAGGTTGCCATTTACGAATCGGAGGAAGTCAACGCATTTGCCACGGGGCCGACACGTTCGAACTCGCTGGTCGCGGTCTCTACTGGCCTGCTCGAGAACATGAGTTGGGACGAGGTCGAGGGCGTACTCGGCCATGAGGTGGCGCACATTGCCAATGGGGACATGGTCACAATGACACTATTGCAGGGTGTAATCAACGCGTTTGTGCTTTTCCTGTCACGTGTTTTGGCATTTGTCATCAGCACTGCCATGAGCCGCAGTGACGAGGAGAATTCATTCCCCTATGTGCTCAATAGCATCTTAACCTTTGTCTTTGACATCATCCTGACGCTGTTGGGTTCTTTGGTGGTGGCAGCGTTTTCCCGCTACCGCGAATACCGGGCAGACGCGGGCGGGGCTCGCCTTGCCGGACGCCATAAGATGATCGCTGCGCTCGACAGGCTGCGCCGCACGCAGGAGCTGGTTGATAATTCCAGTGCGCCGGCGATGGCCTCGTTCAAAATTTCCAATAAGGGCGGCTTCTTGGCGCTTTTTTCAACCCATCCGCCACTGGAAGAGCGCATCCGCCGGCTGCAGCAAGGCAACTACTGAGAATCTGCCACTGGCCCGGTTATTGCCGGGCTGGTGCCCACTAATTAAAATTCTTGGCACTGCACATAGTGGTCCACAATAGCCTATGGCGCTAAGCATTGTCCCTCTTGGTAATTCGCGCAGCGAAGTCCGCCGTTTCGTCCATTTCATGAAAGACGTCTATCGCGGCTACCCCAACTTTGTGCCACCGATTTACTCACAAGTGGTGGATTTCATCCGCAAGGGGCCTTTTAACCGCATTGGGGAAAAGCAGCTTTTTCTGGCCCTGCGCGATGGCAAGATCGTAGCCCGGCTCTCAGTACACCGCAATTTTGCCTACAATGAACACTACCAGACCAATCAGGGCTTTTTCGGCTTTTTTGAAGCATTGGACGACCAAAAGGCAGTCAATGCCCTTTTTGCCGCTGGCGAAGACTGGCTACGCCAGCGTGGCTGCAGCTCCGTTTTGGGGCCGATGAATTTTGCCATTTATGATGAGATTGGTCTGCTGATCGATGCGTTCGAACAAGACCCGGTGTTGCTCTGCACCTACAATCCCCCCTACTACCTGCGGCTTCTGGAGAATGCTGGGTACAAAAAGGAAGTGGATTGGTATGCATACCGGCGCGGCGGAGAGGTCCCCAACTTCATGCGCCAGATCTATAACCGTGTCATGCGGCAAAAAGGCCTAACCATCCGCGAGGTGAACCGCAAAAAACTGGCACGGGAAGCTGAAGCGGTGAAGCATATTTTCAACCAGGCATGGTCAGAAAATTGGGGCAACGTGCCATTCAACGATGAGCAGTGGCAATACTTGGTGAAAGAACTGAAGATGATCCTTAACGAAAAGCTGGCGTTTATTGCCGAGCTCAACGGCGAGCCCATCGCGTTTTCGATCAGCCTGGTCGATGCCAACCAGGCAGTCAAAAAGGCAAACGGCCGGCTTTTCCCATTTGGCTTGTTCCGCATCTTTTGGGAGATGAAAAAAATACGCCGCGTGCGCACGACCATCTTGGGTGTGCTGAAAGAATACCGTAATCGCGGGTTGGAAATCGCGCTGGTCTATAAAACCATTGAGAATGGCCTGGCCTTAGGTTTCACAGAGGCGGATTGCTCGCTCATTGTCGAGACAAACCAGCCGATGATCACCGTCCTTGAAAAAATTGGCTGTGAGCGCTACAAAACGTGGCGCATCTTCCGCAAGGAGCTTTAGCCACTGCGCCCTTCGCAGCGGGCACGCAGCGCGCGGTTCATTTCGGAATAAAGATCGGTCAGGCGCTGCTGGAGCGGGGGCAACAACAGGTCTGCGAGCATGCCGGTGAAGTTTTCTCCATGGACAAAACGGGAAATTTTTTCGCCTGCACTCTGCACCATGAAATAATGCTCACCGCACAGGATTTGGTCCAAAAGCGGGAGGGCTGGGCCACGCCAACGCAATTCACGCTGCGTGCTATTTGCCTGCAGCACTTCGCATGGGGGGATCGGAAATTCCAGTCCTTCGGCCAGGCGCAACCATAAAGAAATTTTTTCCCCAGGGTATGCCATTCCCTCAATGCGTGGGATCAGGGGATTCCATTCCGGATAGCGAGGAAAGTCGATCAAGACATTCCAAACGGTATCAGCCGTTGCCCGGATTTCAATTTCGGTATGGATCTGCATGCTGCATTTTCGAGTCTCGGTCTGCTTTGCACAGCATTTTCCATGCCCCTGCGTTGTTATCGCTGACACGGTATTTTGCTTTGGGCCACTGCCACATGGTCGCGCGCTGCAGTTATGATCTTTTCACGGTTGCCTCAGTGCTGCGGGCAGAACCCTCTTTGCTTCTACCGAACATAAAAATTTCCTCGATCACCAACTCTTCGCTGGAAGTGAAACCAGGTGCATTATTTATCCCGCTCAAAGACAAACGCGATGGGCACGACTTCATCCACGATGCGCTGGCACGGGGCGCGGCTGCGTTTTTGGCCGAAAAGGGCCACCGTGTCTTGGATAGTTTGTCTGCAGAAAACCGCAACCGGGCCGTTGTGGTCAACGACACACTGCGGGCACTTGCGGATTTGGCTGCGTTCCACCGCCGCCGCTTTGCCCCGTTTGTGGTGGCAGTCACCGGTTCGAACGGCAAGACCACCACTAAAGAGATGTTGTCGCAAATCTTCCGGCACGCCTTAGGCAACGCCGCCATGGGCACCGAAAAAAACTACAATAACCACATCGGAGTGCCGTTTACCCTTTTGGCCATAAAGTCCCAGACACGGGTGGCGGTGGTGGAGATGGGCATGAACCATCGGGGAGAAATCCATAACCTTTCTGCAATGGCACAGCCGACGCATGCGGTCATCACGAGCATTGGGCATGCGCACATCGAGTTTTTGGGCACGCGCCAAAATATTGCCCGTGCCAAAGCCGAAATCCTCGACGGCATGCCCGCTGGCGGGACACTTTACATTCCGGCTGATATCGCCGAGTTGCCAATTTTGGAAAAAAGCGTTGCGGCGCGTAAAATCCACCTACGCCGTATCAACCCACAGCAAAATGCCCCATTCCGGATCGTGTCTTTTGGTGCCCGTGGTGTGAAACTGCGCTTTGGCCGGCACGAGGCCAATTTTCCCTATGCCATTCCGGCATGGCTTTCCAACCTGGCGTTGGCCACTGCTGTGGCACAGGATTTAGGCCTGCCAGTGGAGAGCATCGCGCAGGCCGTGCAGCACTTCCGGCCACCCCCTGGCAGGATGCAGCTCCACCGTGGCTATTTCACCGTGATCGACGATGGCTACAATGCCAATCCGGATTCGGCGATCGCTTCGCTCAAGGCCGCATTAGTGCTTGCTGAAGGTAAGCCGGTGGTTTGTGTCTTCGGCGATTTTAAGGAATTGGGGCGTGCCAGCCGTAGCCTGCATGCTTGGACTGGCCGCGAGGCCGCACAGTTAGGTGTCGCGGCCTTTTATGGTGTCGGCGAGGCGATGCGCGATGCGGTGCGCGAATTCCAAAAGCAGCGCGGTGGCAATGCCTGGCATTTTGACCGCAACGATGCTGAATCTCTCCTGCAGCATTTGGCCGAACAACCCCGCGGCAGCGTGATACTGGTCAAGGGCTCTCGTGCGATGCAAATGGAGGAAATCGCTCAACGCCTTTACCAGATCCGTGATAAAGTCAGCGCAAGAAAGCGTGCACCATCGCGAGGCTAAAATCCTGCACCAGCGCTAAAGCCTCTGTGGCAAGATACCTTGCCCGCTGCTCTAGTTCTGACCAAGGCTTTTGCCGTACTTCGCTGCGTGCGATGAGCTCGGCCAGCGCCACGCCAGAGCCTAAATGGCCAACAATTTCGGCGAGCTGTGCTAGCTCTGGCTGCTGCTCAAGCAGTGATAGTGGCACGCGCACAAAAATCCCAGTTGCCTCGCAGAAGAGGTTCTGCTGCTGCACGAGCTCGGCGGTGACCACGGCACGTTTCTTTTCCAGACGCCGGATGCGCGCGTGCACGCGGTAGCTGCCATCCAGCGGCACGGACTTGCGGTAGCGCACGGCAAGCTGTGCTGCCAAAACCGGCAAGCCATTGAGCCAACAGGCATAGCCCATGGTCTCATCGAGCACAGTGGCCAGGAAACCACCATGCGCATGTGCACGGGGTCCCTCGGCACCCGCATGCGGCACGAATTCTGCGACAAGGCTTTTATCCGGTTGGTAAAACATCGCCACACTAGCCAGTGCCCGGTTGCGCAAAAGCGGGGAGTGCCAGTGCTGTGGGATTACAAGGGCCACATTTGGGTCCTGCATAGGCCGTTGTAGCAAACACTACAACGGTGTAAATGGATTAGGCCACCGCGAGTAGTCCTGTCCGGAAGCCATAGAAAAGAATTTCTTCCACCTGCCAGGCCAAGGTTAGGCCGCGCCGCTGCAGCTTTTGCATACGGCGGAATGTCGGCAAGCCGACCCGTAACCTGACCTGCTGCAGTTTTTCTCCTTTTGGGTGTTGCGACTGCCGGCGCGCGATGCGTTCCCCCCGGTGGTTGGTGAAAAACTCCGGCAAGACCGCAAAGTCGCGGTAGCGTTCGTATTGCAGCTTATCGAAGAAAAGCTCAGCAATCTGGTCAAATTCTGTAGGGTGGCAGAGGCTACGCCAAGCGCGTGCCGCCGGTGCTGAAAGTGGTACAGAGATCTGTATTGTCGCCATGTTGTCTCCTTGCACGTTTTATTGAGGGGATACCCCTCTATATATTATATACCAAAAAATTGCGATTTTTTTTCAGGTTTTTCGCATTTTTTTAGGTGTAGACTAATAAAACTTCACAAGGTCGCTTTGGAAAAAAGCTAAAAGCTAGAAGATGATGACCACCAAGACTTGAGGGAAAAACACATGGCGACAAAATCCCAGGTGCTATTATGGAAAAGCCTTAAAAGTCCTCGCCGAAAAAATTTTCTAAAACTATTCCCAAAGCCCAGTGTGGCATATCCCTAAGGTTATTCGGAGTTCAAAGCATGGCCACAAACTCCTCTTCGCTCAAAATGCGCACGCCAAGCTCGCGCGCTTTGGCTGCCTTGCTACCGGGATTTTCTCCGACCACAACGAAATCGGTCTTGCGGCTGACAGAGGATGCCGCCCGGCCACCCCGCGCGCGCACCGCGGCTTCGGCCTGCTCACGCGTGAAGCGTGTTAGGGTTCCTGTGAAAACAAAGGTTTTACCCGAAAAGGCATCGGAAACGCGCCCCGCTGAGGCAGGAATGATGGTAACTCCGTTTTTACGCAGTTTGTCGAGGCGTTCTCGGTTTTTGCGCTCGCTGAACCAACTCCGCACAGAGCGCGCGATGGTCGGCCCGATTTCATGGATTGCGGTGAGCTGCTCTTCGCTGGCGGCGGCAAGCGATTCGGCATCTGGAAAGTGGGCAGCAAGGACAGAGGCAATGTGCTCGCCGACATTCGGGATGCCCAGCGCAGCCAAAAGCTTTGCAAAAGGGATTTGGCGCCTTTGGTCGATTGCGGCTAAAATTTTTGCAGCAAGCACCTCACCCATCCCCTCGAATTGCAAAAGCACCTTTTTGCTGAGGGCGAAAATATCGGCAAAATCCTGGACCACGCCGCTGCGGTAAAGTTTGCCCACCCACTCGCTGCCCAGGGCCTCAATGTCGATGCCATTTTTAGAGACAAAAAACTGCAAGTAAGCCTCTTTTATTCCAGAACAATCCGGATTGGGACAGCGGTAATAGACATCCTCGTGCACAAGGGGTGTTTTACATTCCGGACAGTTACGGATGAATTCGACGCGGCGTGCCTGGCGGTTGCGCATTTCTGGCAATGCCCTAATCACCTTCGGAATGACATCGCCCGAGCGCACCACCTCGACATAGTCGTGTTCGTGGAGATCAAGCCGTGCGATCTCATCTGCGTTGTGTAGCGAGGCACGCGATACCATCACCCCACCCAGGTTAATCGGGGCTAGTTCTGCCACCGGCGTGATCAACCCTGTCCGCCCCACCTGGTATACCACGCGCTCTAAGCGGGTGATGCCGGAACGTGCGGGGAATTTGTAGGCAATCGCCCAGCGCGGTGCCTTGCTGGTGCTGCCCAAATTTTCCCACTGCCGTGTGTCGTTGAGCTTGATGACCAAGCCGTCGAGATCGTATTCCAATTCCGAGCGGCGCTTTAGCATCTCTTCGTAGTAACTGAGCACCTCGTTGAAATTGGCGGTGCAGTGGTATTGCGCAATCCGGAAGCCCAGAGCCGGCAACACAATTTCCCAAATGGTGTTTTGGAATCGGAGTTCTTCAGTAAAACGCTTTTGGGAGTCTTCCAATCGGGCAATGCTATAGGGGAAGAAAACTAACTTTTTGTTGCGGGCCTCGCGCGAATCCTGTTGGCGCAACGCCCCAGCCGCAGTGTTGCGCGGATTGGCAAATTGCTTTTTGCCCTCCCGCGCCAGTTCTGCATTCAAGGCTGCAAAATCCGCCAGCGGGATCAAAACTTCACCCCGAACGGAAACAAATTGTGGTGGGTTGGGTAAAAGCAGGCGCAGCGGGACATTTGCCACGGTGCGCACGTTGTGTGTGATATCCTCACCTGTTTCACCGTCTCCCCGCGTCGAGCCAACAGCCAAAATACCATTTTCATAAACCAATTCGATCGCAAGGCCGTCGAACTTGGGCTCGACATGATAAACTGGATTGTGGATGCCTGCGCGCACCAGGCGATCGTGGAAGGCTCGGAATTCGCCAGCATCCATGGCATTGTCGAGGCTCATCATCGGCGGATCGTGGCGCACCGTGGGGAATTCCTCGCGTACCTCGCCTCCGACCTTCAGCGAGGGCGAGTCAGGCCGGATCCAATCGGGGTGGAGATCTTCTACTTGGCGCAGCAGCCGCAGCAGGTCGTCGTAGTCCGCATCCGAAATTTCGGGGTCGTCTTCGACATAATACTTGCGGTTGTGGTAGTAGATGGTGTCAATTAGTCGAAGATAATCCGCATGCGTAAACTTCCCGGCTTGTGGGAAGCCCTGCTTGGCCATGGCTACATGATGTGCCGGATGAAGCGCTGGAATGCCTCGCGGAATTGGCCTCCATAAGGTGGGTAGAGGATCTGCATTGGGTTGAAGAGCCGTGACTGGCGGAACACCGCACGCTCGTGCGAGAACGCCTTGAAGCCGTGGAAACCATGGTAGCGGCCAATGCCGCTATTGTTGCAACCACCAAAGGGCAGCTTGGGATTGACAAACTGCATCAGGCAGTCGTTAACCGCAGTGCCACCAGCCGCAGTGTTTTTCAAGATGTGCTCTATGGCATTTTCCGACGAGGAGAAAATGTAAAGCGCCAGCGGCTTTTCTCCCTCGCGGATGTATTCGACCGCTTCAT
>JANWWX010000049.1 GCA_025057195.1 Leptospiraceae bacterium
TTTCTTGCTGCACATTCATATTTTTCTCAAGTGACAAGAGCCGAACTCCCGACGGCAGCTTACCCGGATCCCATTCAGACAAGAATGGTACCTTCGATAAAAAGAATGCCATGGTCCCACTCGGCTCAGAATTTGAATTATGGCGACAATGGAGCAGGATGAGCTTGTCACGCGCGCGGGTTAAAGCCACATAAAAATAGTTGAGCTGTACCAGCCGCGCCTCCTCCTCTGGTTTGATCTTTGTGCATTCTTTTTCCCATGCGGCCAGGTCCACCGGCACGACGGCATTTTTGTCTTCGTCGTGGAAAAACGGGAAATTTTTCCAGCCCGATTCGTTGTGGCCATCTGCGACCACGACGAGGTCCCAATCGAGCCCCTTGGCGCTATGCAAGGTAATCAAAGTGACGGCATCGTCTTCCCGCAGGATGCTTGTTCCCAGTTCCTCGTTAGGATTTTGTTCCAAGTAATCGATGTGTTCCAAAAGCGACGGCAGATCATGGATGCCCTGGCCAGTGGCGGCAAGCAGCACCTGCAGCAGGTTTTGCCAGGCAAAATAGTCAGCACAGTCACCACCACACGCCAGGCGCAACATAAGTGGTGTCGTATCCTGCGCCAATTCTGCAACAAGCTCGGTAAGGTGGCCCGTGTGTGCGAATTGGTGTAAACGATAGTACCAATCTGTTTTATTGCTGCGCTCTTTTAGGAATAGCGTGGCCTGTGCCTGAGCAAATCCCTCGCCAACCGGCAAAAGCAGTGAACGCAACAATACCTTGAGGTGCAAAAATTCCGGCCGCATAAAATCGGGCTTTTCGTTGTAATAACTATATTCCAAACCAAATGCGCGCAGTGCATTGGCAAATACCCGCAGCGACTGGTGGCGGAGGGCAATGACTGCGCAGCGCGCAGTGGGCCGCTTTTTGCGGAATGCCACAATCCGCGCCACCGCGTTATGGGCATAAAGTGGCAGGAGAGCATTGGTGAACTTTTCTTTAACGTAAAAAATTTCGACAGCCGCTTCGTCGGCGTGTTGTGTTTTGCCATCCTTACGAGCTAAATACGGTTTGTGGTATTGTATCCCTGCCTTTTGCCAATATTCAATGATTTTTGGATTCTCAAATAGCAAATTGTGGAATTCGAGCAAGGCCTGGTTGTTGCGAAAATTCTTCTCGAGCTTCCCTTCGTATGCATTCAGGGCTTTTAGTTCGTCGCGGGCTTTGAGATAGACAAAGACATCGGCGCCGCGGAATTTATAAATTGCCTGTTTGGGATCACCGACGACAATGAGGCGGGTTTTGCCTTTTTGGCAAAATAGGGTGCGGAAAATTTTCCACTGCACAGGATCGGTATCTTGGAATTCATCGACAAGGGCGTAGCGGTAACGGCAACGCAACTTTTCTGCAAATCCTTCGTCTTCAACGAGTTGTGCCAGCCGCGTCACCATCAGCGAATAGGTTAAAAGGTTGCGTTCGCGGGCAAGCTCTTGCATCGTTTTGACAATGCGGAAGATGGTCCACGATTGGAAGGTTAAAGCATCGTGCACCTCTTCCAGCGAACGGGCAATTGGATCGAGCGGCAGCGCATCGCGGGCAAAACACCACAACGCCTTTTGTTTCAATTTGGCATCGAACTGAATTTCGTTATGCTGCTTTTTACCAAATTCGCATGCTGCCAAAAATTTTGCAAGCTGCTCTTTGGGTAGCTTGCTCCAGTCTATGCGGTAAACACGCTCGCGCGCCTCTTCAAAGAGATCCTCATCGCCATGGGGTAAAATGGTATCGGCGCTGAGCCGAAATAAAGGATGTTCGCGCAATGCATTGAGGCAAAAGCTGTGGATCGTGCCAATTTGGTTGGAAGAAAATGCCTCACTTGCCTTCTGGCACAAAGGATTTTGTGAGCGCCGCAGTGCCTGACTGATTCTATCTTTGAGTTCGCTGGCCGCCTTTTCGGTGAAGGTGACGCAGAGGATCTCGCCAATGGTGGCTTTATTGTTCTCGATTATTTTTGTGACAAGCTCCACCAAAAGCGTGGTCTTGCCAGTACCAGCAGAAGCCTCCACAAAGGCATGCTTGTCGCTCGAGACAATGTCCGTCACAACTTCTTTGGAAGTTTTACCAGTCATGGCTTTTTGCCTTTTCTCGCGCCTTTATCCCGCTGGTCGGGGTTTTGTTGAGCATCGATTTGAGCCACCGGCCGGATGAGCTCATTGAAAAACTCAGCAGTCTGCTCATCCAGCTCGAGAGCAAAATACTGCTGCAATTCTCCCGCAACACCGGTTAGCAAAAAAGACATGTCTTTGTCGGCGTTTTGGCTGCAGAATTCGTCGCCTGTGGTTTCTGCATATTTGCCAAGTTTTTTCCCTTCGGTCAATCTATGGTCGTAGAAAAATAAGGTGTCTTTTACGAACCAAGCCAAGAGCTTTTCAAGATAGCCTTGCGCATGCGATTCGCTGTCCATAGAAATGGTAGCTTCCGTTTTTTCGGTGAAAATGCTTTCTGGTTCCCAATCGTTGTCTTCTTGGATGAACTCGACCAGTGCGATCTGCCGGGGCAAGCCGTCTCCCGAAAGCCGCAGCAGGCAGAGCAAAAGGTGCAGCTCCAAAAGGCTCGCATTGCGCGGGGTAAATGACCACATGGGATAAATGTAGTGGCCGTCTTTTGAACACAAAAGCTCGCTGCTTTCACCGACGATACTGCACTCGTTTATAGTAATGGCCGGCAAATATTGGCGCAAAAGCCCTTCGGCATCTTCTACTTCGCAAAGCCTTTTACAGGCTGGGTGGAATAAGAAAAATTGCCGGCACCACTTTTGGCGTAGCGCGTTGGCAAAATTATATAGGTATGTGCTGAGGGCATCAAAGTCAAAATGCTGCAGCATGGTATTGAAGCCTTCGGGTGGGTAGTCACCATAAAGCATTTTGGCCTTGAGGAAATCGTTTAAGCTGGGTATTTCTTTGCCCCGGTGAGAAAACAGGGCGTGGCGCAGGTAATCTTCGGCAAAGCGCAACCGCCGGCTTTTGGGAATTCCCAAATTGGGTTCGTAATGGCCGAAAGTCTCGTCATCCCAGTCTGGCAACAACCGGCGCAACCGGAAAAGTGCTGGGTTTTGTAAAAATTGGTTAAGGTCCTTTACGCCAATTTCTCGAGTGCCTTGGCTGCTGGCAAGTTGCGGTAAAAGAAATTCAGAAAGTTTTTTTGGGGCTGCGCTTTTTTGCTGGAGCCTGTTCCAGATTTCGTAGTCGGAATCGGCAGCCAATGGCAAATGCTCGGCGGGATCATAACCTGGCAGCGTGATCGGAAACTTTGCCACCTCGCGGAGGTTACGCCCACACTGGCGAGCTGCCTCTCCAATGTCGGCAAGAAACTCGGAGGGATAGCGATCGGCGCCGGTTGCTGCATCCCGGTTGCTATAGGCAAAAACCACGAACTGGGCGGGTCCGGCCAATGCCTGCACCAACTGCAGGCCGATCTGTTCCCGCCCGTGCAGAAAGCCTGCCGACTGCTCTTTTTCCGCGAAAAGCAAGGCGGAGGACTCTTCAAGCCTTTCGATTTTTTCCCCCAGATCAAAAAGCACTGCCACCCGCTCGAGAAAAAGGGCATTGGCTAATTGCATAAAGACTATTCCCTGTTCCCTTTCTTTGGGTGCCTGCTCGGCAAGATGGCGGTTGATCAGGGCCGCGAGAAAAGGCAGCGTGAGCGACTCCGTCGCTGGAAAATCGCGCAACCAGTTGTTGCTTAAAAAATCGCGCAGCTCTTGCGCCGCATCGCGGGAGAAATCACTCACCAAGGCGATTATCTCCTCGATGAGTGTTATGCCACCGCACCTGCCAAGCGTTTGTGCTTTTTCCAGTGGCTGCCAAAAACGGCGAAAGGCTTCGCGGTTTTCCTCAGAATCCAAAAAACGAAAATAAGTTGCTCCTTGGAGTCGGGGGTCCCATTCTTTTTCCGCAATAAGACCATAGGCCAGGCGTGCAAAGCCGTTTTGGAAATTGAAAACACCTTGGCCTTCGGGATAATCAGCGCGGAATCCCCGGATTTTTTCGATAATGCGTAAAAAAAGTACTACCTGCTCCTCGCCGCAGCAGCCTTTGGTGAGTGGGTGCAAAGCATAGCGCTCCAGCAGTTTGCGCTCAAGGCCATTTTGTGATGCGGCCGCCATGAGCGACACGAAATCCCCTAAAGGAGACGCTTTAGCCAAGGAGATGTTGCGTGAAGAGGGAAGCAAACTGCGGGCTTTAAAGGCAGAAAGAAAGGCAGGGAATTGCTCGGCGGGATTGTCGAGGGCTATGGCAATATCATATTGGTTGAGAGTTTTGTCGCGCAGTAATTCTTGGTGTAAAAGATCACCAAGAATCTGCGCGGCCCGCCATAGTCCAGGCAATGCCATGAGCACGAATTCTTTTTTGGTTTGCCTCTTTTGTTGGTCAGGCTTTTTATCAGCAAAATGCCATTCGCTGGCAACTTGGAACGTAGATGCCGTTTCCTGGAGCATTTGGTAAAACCTTTGGGATTTTGCGGATGCTTCCTTAAGCAGCTTGTGATCGCAGGTGGCGTATTCTGAAAAATCCAATAAAAATAGCTTCACGCAAAAATGGCAGGCCAAAGCACAGACGATGCGCGTGTGGTAGTGTGAAAGAAACGGCAGGCCAAAAAGGTAAAGCGTCTCTTGTGGTTCATGCTTTTTGACAAAATCCTGGATTTTTTCGGCAATCCCTGGATCCCAAGCTGGGAAGGCAAATCCACTCTCACAAAGCTTTTCGTAAACCCAACACCAAATTTTTTCTTCTGCCCGCTGCGGCTGCCTGGTTTTATGGGCCAGCTCTAACAAAGTCTGCGGGCAGTGCAAAACCGCTTCGCGCAACTCTTGGCGTAAGTAAAATACGGCGGCGATTTTTTGCGCTGGGTTCAGCTCGTCAGCATAGCCCAGTTCGCACAGCCAATTTTTTGCCTCAGGTGTATGCAAAAGCTGCCAGAGCAGGAGTTCGATATGGAGATCGCTGGCCAGGGGCTTCATTTGCCAACGCTCCGGTCTGCTAAACCACGAGGCGTTGCGGTGTGGAAAAACGCCTTTTTCCATGCGTTGGCAGAAATTGGCGATGGCCTTTTCAAAAAACAATAAATCCACCCCCATCAGCACGCCATACCGCGCCAGGAATTGCCGGACTAGCCATTGCTCGGCATGTTGACTGCCGATGACAACCGTCTGCACTTTTTGCGGGGGCAAATTTTGGCGTTCTTCTTGGATTTGTTGCTGCAGTAGTTCGAATAGTACGGTATAGTCGGAGGCGCGGTAAATGGAAATCGGCATCAGGAAAGTGCCTGCTTTAGCATCATTTCAAATTCGTGTCGGGGAACTTCGCGTGCCCCAAATGCGTGCGAGAGTGCCGAGGGCACTTGGAAATCAAATAAGATTACCCCTTCTTGGCAGAGCGCTTCATAAAAGGCAACGATCGCCACTTTCCCGGCATTGTCCATATAGTGGAAAGTGGACTCAAGCGAGGCGTAGCGGTTGAGCACGACGCCATAGACCCCCCCGACTAACTGTTCACCGAACCAGCATTCGCACGATTCGGCGAAGCCCAGCTCGTGGAGCGCAATATAAGCCTCCTCCATTTCTGGGGTGATCCAGGTATCCTTCCGGCTGCGCGCACACTCCCCAATCACCTGGGCAAAGGCCGCGTTGCGTGTGGTGTGGAATGGCGTTTTGCGCAAAAAGCGGAGTAAACTGCGGCTCAGGTGCAACTCACCAGCAGCCAGCACCGTACGCAGCGGTGGTGAGCACCAGCGTATCGGGGGTTCATCGTACCAAGGAAAAATACCGCGGCTATAGGCATAAAGCAGCGTATCCGGCTTTAGATCCCCACCGACGGCCAAACACAGCCGATGCCGCAGCTGACTCGTTGGCGGAAATTCATAACGGCAAGTTAATTTATGGATGTCGAGCTGCATAGCAAAAGCAGATTTTGGTTTTTGTCCGGTCGCGTTCCTCTTTTTTGGTCGCGCCGAAATAGCAAAGCAACAACGATTCTGGAATCAGTGTGCCGTTGCAAATAAAATATTATGGCGTACGGGGCTCGGTACCGGTCAGTGGTGCCGATTTCACGCGTTTTGGGGGCAACACCACATGCTGTTTTGTGCGCCATGGAGACACGCGAATCATCATCGATGCAGGCACTGGCATCCGGATGTTGGGGCTGGACCTTATGGCCAGTGGCATCGCACAACAGGGAGGTGTGCTGCACTTGCTGTTTACCCACACCCACTGGGACCACGTGCAGGGTTTTCCGTTTTTCGTGCCGGCATTTTTGCCCAATGTCCACTTGCACATTTATGGCCAAACCAAAACTTTTATGGCGCCGGACGGCAAGGAGGACGTCTGGGACATCGAACGCACGCTCAAAGTACAGCAGCACTTTATGTATTTCCCGGTCGATACACACTACATGGCCTCCCAAAAAACTTACCACGCGATTGCGCCAGGGGATAGTTTCCGCATCGACAACGTGCGCATCGCCTGCTTGGCGCTTTATCATCCCAACACCACCCTGGCTTTCCGTTTCGAAGCGGACAATAAGGTTTTTGTTTTTTCTACCGACGTCGAACACAATGATAAGATGATCGAGGAACTTGCCGCTTTTGCCTCAGGTGCCGACATCCTCGCTTATGATTGCCAATATACCACTGCTGAGTACGAGGCTGGTAAAGTGGGTTGGGGGCATTCGACCTACGACAGCGCCATCGCAATCTGCCAACGGGGCAAAATCCGCGAGCTGCACATGATCCACCATGACCCGCTGCACACCGACAACACTCTTTTGGCAATGGAAGCCGACGCCAAAAGCAAGTTCCCCAATGCGATCATGATCCCAGAGGGCTATAGTTGCACCCTCGGATAGTATGACGCTCCGCCGGTTCTTGCACAACGAACTTCGCGCTGCCATCCGTACTGTGGCGGAAAAGGAAAACATTGTCTTGCCGGATTTCACGTTGCGCGTGGACTACACACCGAGCCTGCGCTTTGGCCACTACGCGACACCGGCGGCGCTGGAGTTGGCCAAAGTTTTCCGCAAACCGCCTAAAGAAATTGCAGAAAAAATTATTGTAGCGCTCGATAAAAGCTACTATACACGCAGCGAAATTGCCGGACCAGGGTTCATTAACCTAACGCTTTCAGCAAAAGCACTCGAAAAAATCCCTGCTTTCCACCAACTGGACGAGTGGTTGGCAGAAAGCAAAAACGAAATCACCCCAGAAAAAATCCTCTTTGAGTATGTCTCGGCCAACCCGACCGGGCCGATGAACATTGTTTCTGCCCGGGCCGCGGCCGCTGGTGACAGCCTCACCCGTGTGCTCAAAGCAGTGGGGCATACCGTCTGGCGAGAGTACTATGTCAATGACTATGGTAACCAAGTGGAAAACTTGGGGCTATCTTTTGCCTATCGTTATCTACAGCGTTTCCGGCCAATTGAACTACCAGAACATTGCTACCAAGGCGAGTATATCATTGGCTATCTGGATGCTATTCTGGCAGAGGAAGGACTGCCGGCAGACATCGCGCTTGACCCGAATAAAATCTCTGCATTGGATAGCGAAGCCTGGTTAAAAAAGGCGGCTGCGTTTTTTACCCCACGTGCCGTAGAGCGGATTCTGGCCGACCAGAAGCGCGATCTGGAAAATTTTCGGACCCATTTTGATAATTTTTTTTCAGAAGCATCACTCCACAAGCGCGGTGCTGTCTTGGCAGTCTGCGCTGAGCTTGCCAGGCGCGGCAAAATCCGCACCGAAAATGGTGCCCGCATCTTTGTCAGCACCGAATATGGCGACGACAAGGACCGGGTGGTCGTACGCTCTGATGGCCGCCCGACATACCTTTTGGCCGACATCGCCTACCATGCTGATAAAATTGCTCGCGGTTACACTACCTTGATTGACATCTGGGGTCCAGACCACCACGGCTATATCGCCCGTCTGGCCGGTGCGTTGCG
>JANWWX010000004.1 GCA_025057195.1 Leptospiraceae bacterium
TAACCCCAAACCGCGGATTGCCTGTGCCAAGATTGCCGCCAAGCCAGCATCCATTGGATCGCCAAACGAAACATGCACCACAATGCCCTCGTCAAAATAGGTGTCGCGGCGGTGGCGGGTGCGATCGATAATCTGGTTCGGCAATACAAAATGGCCTGGCGCAATCTCTTCTTTCAAAGAACCCACTGCTGAAAAAGCGATGATTGCCTCGCAGCCGATGAGTTTGAGCGCAGCGATATTGGCATGCGCAGGGATTTTGCTCGGCGGGATAAAATGCCCTTTGCCATGCCGCGGCAGGAATGCCAAAGCCAAAACACGCCCATTTTCCCTGTAACGGGCTAATGTGATTTTATCCGAAGGATAGCCCCACGGTGTTTTGGGATAGAGTTGGCCGGTGATTTCAAGCCCCTCCACACCGTAAACCCCGGTGCCACCGATGATGCCAATATCAGCCAATTGCCGGATTTTCATGATTACTCCTGTGCCAGCATCTGCCGGGCAACTTCGCACAAAAGCCGCACGCCATAGCCGCTGCCCGAGGCGGTATAGACACTAAAAGGCTTTTTGATCATGGCGATGCCGGCAATGTCCAGGTGCACCCATTGGCGATCTTCTTCGATGAAGAAACGCAAAAACTCGGCCGCGCTGCAGGCACCTCCGGCACGGCCACCGACGTTGTTGATGTCGGCAATGTCGGATTTGAGCAGTTTGCGGTAACGTTTGCCCACGGGCAATGGCCATACTGGCTCGAGCGATTCGGCAGACGCTTTTTCCACCAGCGCCCTTGCCTGCGGGTGGTTGCTAAAAAGGCCAGCATAAAAATCGCCGAGCGCAATCACGCAGGCACCTGTGAGTGTTGCCATATCGATAATGAGATCCGTGCGGTAATGCCTTTGGACATAACACAGCGCATCGGCGAGGATCAGCCGTCCCTCGGCATCGGTATTCTGCACTTCAACAGTCTTTCCGTTGAGCGCAGTGAAAACATCGCCGGGTTTGAACGCCGTGCCTGAAGGCATGTTCTCCACCATGGCAACGGCGCACACGACGCGGATCGGCAGTTTGAGCTCCGCGATTGCGGCAAGTGCATGCAGCGCCATCGCGCTCCCCGACATGTCGAACTTCATTTCGTGCATGTCGTTGGCGGGCTTGAGCGAAATACCACCCGTGTCAAAAGTAACCCCCTTGCCGACCAGTGCCAACGTCTTGCGTGCTTTGGGGGGATTGTATTCCACGACGATGAAGCGTGGCTCCCGCGCGGAGCCCTGGCTGACCGCTAAAATGCCACCCGCCCCCATGCGCTCCAGTTCTGCCCTGCCAAACGATTGGTAGCGGAGTTTGTAGCGGCGGGCGATGTCGGCTGCGCGCTGGTCCATACTCTGTGGCGTGATATAGTTGGCCGGCAGTGCCTGCGTTTGGCGCATCGCGTTGGTATGGTATGCCTCGGTGAGCGCAGTGTCTAAAATTTCTTCAGCGATTTTGAGCGAATTTTGTGGCACGACAATCTCGGTGCTTTTGGCCGTGATCTGGCGGCGCTTGGCCGGTCCTTTGAGGAAATCGGTCGGGTATTCTGCTGTGCTCTGCGCCACCGCAAGCAAGCGTAGGGCATGACGCAGGCCAATCTTTTCGAGTGTGGCCGGCGAGACGATGATCTGGTAGTCCACCAGCCGTGTCGCTGCTTTGTTGAGCGCTGCGGCAACCGTGTCGGCAAATAGGTCTATGTTCAGCTCAGCCGCCTTGCCCAAACCAACAAGGTAGCCGCGTGCCAGTGTCCCGGTCTCACCCGCTTCCGCCTTAAAAAATTCTGGCGCCTCTTTGGTGTCTTTTTGTTCTTCTTGGGTGACAAAACGCACGAACTGTTTTTTGTCGTCGGTGCTACCCACAACGCGGCAGCGGATCTTTTCAGGATAAACTAAAAAGTCGAGGGATTTTTTCGCTGCTGTGGCTTTTTTCTTCTGCGCCATGCTGCAGCTTTTGTAAAATAACTCAGGTTGAAAATGACAATGTACCTTTTACGGGCAAAAAATAAACACGCATTGGTTGCAGTGCTGTGTCGCTGCCCGGTGTGTTCCCGTGGCCTTAAACCGAGTTATCCTCCATCCAGGTCGAGAAGTGCCTGTGCGCTATGGCCATCCCTGGATTTTTTCTGGGGCGGTAAAAGACGCCAACGGGGAACGGGGATTAGTAGAAGTCTTTTCTGCGAGCGGCATCAAACTGGGCACAGCATTCCATAACCCTGGCTGCTTTTTGGCATTGCGCATGCTGGTAACAGGCGAAGAACCCTTCACTACCGAAACCTTGCTTAGGCGCATCGCCGCAGCAGTGGCCCGGCGCAAGCCACTGTGGGCTGACCATACCAACGCGCTGCGCCTTGTTTTTGCGGAAAGCGATTTCCTGCCAGGCCTTGTGGTGGACTACTACGCCGGCAGCTTGGCGTTACAGTTCAACAGTGCTTTTGCGGAATTTTTCCGTGCGGAGATTGTGGCCTGTTTAAGAGAAACCATCAAGCCAAAAGCCGTTCATGATGCCTCCGATAACGAGGCACGCCAGCGCGAAAAGCTGCCGCCAGTCACCCCAGACGAGGTCCCAGGAGAAGTGACCATCCAAAGCCGTGGCATTGCCTTTTGTGTGAAACCCGGTTTCGGGCAAAAAACCGGTTTTTACCTCGATCAGGCAGAAAACCGCATGCGGATTGCCAGTTTGGCCCGTGGCAAAAGGGTGCTCGACGTTTTTTGCTACAGCGGTGGCTTCAGCCTCGCCTGCCTTGCTGCGGGTGCCCACTCGGTCCTTGCCATCGATAGCTCCAAAGAAGCTTTAGCCCTCTTCGAGAAAAATTTGCAGCTCAACCGCCAAATGATCCCACACAATGCGGTTTACGAACTCCGCTGTGCTGATGCATTTGCTGAATTGCGGCGGCTCAGGGAACAAGGTCTGGAGTTTGATTTGGTGGTTTTGGATCCACCAAAGCTGGCTCCCTCCCGCGGAAAACTCGCTGCTGCTGAGCGCGCCTATAAAGACCTGAATATGTTAGCATTGCAACTGCTTGCGCCGGGTGGATACTTGGCTACGTTTTCTTGCTCTGCAGCAGTGGGTTGGGAAAAATTGCGCCAGATCCTGCATTATGCCGCACACGATGCCCGAAAAACAGTGCAGCTCGTTTCGCCGCTGGTGCAGCCAGAAGACCATCCCGTCCTTTTGGCATTTCCAGAAAGCGAATACTTACGGGGCTATATAGGCCGCGTGCTCTGAAGTTTACCCACGGATTCTAAGTAGGCGCGGGCAGCGTTTTGTTCCGCCTGTTTGCGCGAGCGGCCACTGCCCTCGGCGCACTTCTCACCGTTGATGTATAGTGCCACAGTGAACTCTTTCTCGTGGTCGGGGCCGACGGCGGCAATGATCTGGTATTCAGGGCGCACCTGGCTACGCCGGGCGAGGTATTCCTGCAGTGCTGATTTGTAGTCACGGCCTTCTTCAATTTTTTCAGGATGGTCCAAGATTTCTTGGAAATGGCGCAGGACAAATTCCCGCGCGGTGTCGAATCCTGCGGCCAGGAAAATAGCGCCAATGACTGCTTCGAGCGCATCCGCCAGGTTGGACGGGCGGCTCAAGCCACCGGTTGCCAGCTCCCCTTTGCCCATGCGCAAAAGCTCAGCCAGATGCAGTTTTTCGGCCACATGGCAGAGCGATGCCTCGCACACGGCGATCGATTTGAGCCGCGTCAATCCGCCCTCGTCGGTCTTGCGCCGGGTGAGGTATAACTGGTGGGCGATGATCAGGCCCAACGCCGAGTCGCCCAGGAATTCCAGGCGCTGGTTGTGGCGGTCACTGCCGGTAGGCAATTCGCTGCGGTATTCGTTGGAATAGCTTTTGTGCGTGAGTGCTATATCAAGTAGGGGTAAAACAGTTTCCGGCAGGTTTTCCTGTGCCAAAAACTGGCGCAGTTTCTGTTCCCGCACTTTGTCCATTTAACGTAAGGTATTTTCCGCCTGTCAGGCTGTCGAGTTTAGTTTCGCATGACTGACGAATACACCGCCGTCACTCGTTTTGCGGATCTGGACACACAGCGGCATGTCACCAGCCGCACTTACGAGCAATTTGCCTTGGAAGGGCGTTACCGCCTTTTGGCGCAGTGGGGCTATAGCATGGAAAAAATCCTGGCTGAGCGCATTTACCCTGTGCCGCTTGCAGGATTTGCAAAATTCCACCGCCAGCAGTTTCCGGGCGCAAGCCTTATGGTCAAAACCGCGGCGTTTGCCAGTGGAAAAGCGATCCACTGGCAGCATGGCATCTTCACGGCCCAAGGGGAGCTGGTGGCAGAACTCGAACTTAAAACACAACTTTTGCGGGGCAGCGAACCCATCCTCCCTGAGGGACTGCCTGCGCTTGAAAAAGTGCCGCGCTATTTTGAACTCCCGCGCTGGAGCGGCCACAACCGCCGCCTCGTGGGACTTTACACCATGCCCTATTCTGACCGCGACTTCGCCGGCCGCTACAACGTGGCTGCGCTGTGGCGGGTTTTTGAAGAGGGGCGCTGGCTCTTTGCGGAAAAAACCGGACTCACCTATGAAAAAATCGTCGAACTCGACACCACTTCGTTTTATATGGGATCAGTTTATAATTGTTATGGTGAAATCCCAGCCGGCACAACGGTGCAGATCATGACCTGGATCGAACGTGTGGAAAAAATCCGCTACTATTTCCGCCAAGACGTGTTGCACAATGGCAGGTTGCTCATGGCGATGCGCGACGAGCAGCTGATCGTCTCGCTATCCAAATCTCGGCCGCAGCGTGCCACACCGCAGTTTCTGGAACTTTTGGGGGATTTTATCGAATTCCGGAGCGAGAGCTAACCACTGATGAAACGCTCCATCGCAGCGTTGACGGCATCAGGCTCGTCGTGCTGCAACCAGTGTGTGGCATGTGGGAAATATTCGAGCTGGCCATTGCGGCAGTACTTAAGGCTTTCTTCGGCC
The DNA here is from genome assembly GCA_025057195.1 of Leptospiraceae bacterium. GTDB lineage: Bacteria > Spirochaetota > Leptospiria > Turneriellales > Turneriellaceae > JANWWX01. Next base: position 4,974 of record JANWWX010000004.1, read on the forward strand.
ATGCTTGCCTCTAAAAAGCGGTCGTTTTTGCCCCACAGGATCAACGTCGGCACAATCACATCGTCCGGTTGCGGCAGCTCAGGATAGCGCACAGCCGCGCGGTACCAGTGGATCATCGTGTTGAGCGCGCCTTCTTTTTGCCAAGCGGCTTTATAGGCCTCGAGATCCTCTGTGGTGAACGAGCCGGGATTGGCCGTGGCCTGCATCGCCCGGGCAAACATATCACCACCATCCCAAAGGAGCAGCCATGCAGGCAGAACCGGTATCTGGAAAAAATAGATATACCAACTTTTTAAGAATTGCATGGGATTAGTGAGCACTGTTTTCAGGAATGCCTGCGGGTGTGGCACGTTGAGGATCACAAGCTTTGCGATTAGGCTCGGGTGGCGGATCGCCGCAATCCAGGCCGCCATCGCTCCCCAGTCGTGGCCAACAACTGCGCACTGGCCCAGCCCAAGCTGGCGGATGATCGCCGCCACGTCTTCACCTAGTTGCACCAGTCGGTACTCAAAGACTTCCTGTGGCTTGTCGCTGTCGTTATAGCCGCGCTGGTCTGGCACCACCACGCGGTAGCCACGCCTGGCGAAGTAAGGGATCTGTTTGCGCCAGCCATACCAAAACTCAGGAAAACCATGCAGGAAAATTATGGGGGTACCCTCCTCGTTGCCAGCACAACGGACGCTGAGGCAGTAGCCGTCGCTGGTGCGCACCACGCATTGTTCCAATTCCACTCCAGGGATTTGTACGGCCATGCCGGTCGCAGGCAAGTTTTTGCCATCGCTGAAAAGCAGATTCTGCTTTTGTGCCTGTGCACAGCACGGACTTTGTCCTGATCCGGATGACCCCGCAAAAACCGCCTGCCGCGCCGTTGCGCCGCCAGCCCGATTATGATCTGCCGCGCGATGGCCGCTGGGCACGCCTGAAACATTCGCTCATACGTTTTGTGCTACGCCGGCTTGGCGTGCCGCACGATGTCACCGACGTCTTGCGTTCTGCGTTCAAACTCGGCAACCCGACCGAAACCGCGTGGCCGGCCGAAACGTTGCCGATGAATGCGCGCATCTTCGCCGCCGGATTTTGGAATTATAGCTTTTTCCAATTCAACCGCAAGTTTCTGCCGCCGCTTTGGGCCGCGGAGCAATATAACCCTGCCTCAAAATCCTTTTTGCCGCGCTCGCACAACATCCTTTCGCTCAACCAGACACAGCGCAACTGGGTGGCGATCGGATTCCCTGGCCGCAGCGTGGAAGCTTCGGTTGATATGGCCGGCAGCATCATGGTCTGGCCGGGCTCTTATAGCATCGAATTTGCCACGCTGGAAAACGGCAAGTTGCTGCGCCCACAGGACGAGGCCAAGGCGGTGGAATTGGTGTTGCATTCTGCCGACTGCCTCGAATGCCGTTGGCGCGGCCTTGCCATCCAATACCAGGCGACACCGGAAGGCATCCGGATCCAGGCACAGGGCAAAAGCCCGTTGCTTTTGTCAGTGCGACCGTTCAATGTTGAGGGGCCGGCGTTGCTTTATCGCCTCAGCTACAGCGAAAAGAAGCGGCAGCTGAGTGGTGATGCAGATATCTTTTTTGAAAAGGCGCCGGACTGGTTCCATCTGTCTAGTTGGAAAACTGGTGACGCATTGCGCCGCATTGTGCCGAAACTGCGCCGGCTCGGCAAAAAGAAAGCACCGGAACCAGTCCACGACGCCCGGGATCCGATGGGGCTGGTAACAGCAGCGTTTTATTTTTCCCGGGCGGAGCGCTGCGAGGCCAATGTCTTTGATCACCGCCACGAAACCGTGCCACAGCCACTGCGCGGCAAAACGGCGGCAGAGATTGTCACCGAGTATTTTGGCAAACCACCACAGCTGAAACTGCCCAAAGACCACGACGAATGGTTCCGCCACGCGCGGGAACACCTCATTGCGTTGTGGGACTACGACTCGATCAAACCTGGCAGCTATACCTACCACCACTTTTGGATCCGCGACGCCGTCATCATGCTTTACGCGCTCCTCCTTTTGGGCGCCAAAAAGGCAGTGCGGCCAATCCTCGAACAGTTTCCGGGTATGGTTGGCCGCAACGGGCTTTTCCGTTCGCAGACCGGCGAGTGGGATGCCAACGGCCAGGCGCTGTGGATTTTGGGACAATATGTCCGCTTCACCCAGGATTATTCGCCCATTCTTTCTATGCGCCGCCCGATCGCACGCATGCTGGACTGGATCGAAAAGTCCTGTGCGCAGTTCGGCGGTGTCCTGCCACCTGGATTTTCAGCAGAGCACCTCGGCCCCGCCGACTGGTATCTTTGGGACAACTTCTGGACGTTGGGTGGCCTGCAGGCGATCGCCCCTTGCCTGCGGGTTTTGGGACTGGAAGCCCGCGCAAAACAGCTGCAACAAAAACTAACCACGGCCCTCAAGGGCTATCTCAGCCACTATTCGTATTATCCGGCAGCACTGGGGCGCGGCAAAGACGCCGGCATGATTGGCTCGATCGCTGCTATTTACCCACTGCAGCTTGCCGAATTCTGCGACAGCCGCATGCTGCGCACGCTCGAGCTGATCCGGGAGAATTATTTTTTCCGGGGTTGCTTTTTCCAAGAGAACATCCATTCGGGGCTCAACCCTTATTTGACACTGCAGATGGCTGAAAGCTATCTTTTTTTTGGGCGCACCCGGCAGGCACGCCAGATATTGCGCAGCATCCGCCAGCGTGCACAAAAAGCCTATACTTTCCCCGAAGCCATCCACGTGCGTACCGGTGGCGGCTGCATGGGCGATGGCTTCCACGGCTGGGCCTCGGCAGAATCGGTGATCATGATCCGTAATCTGATCGTGCGCGAAACCCAGCTCTGCGATGGCCGCGACGCATTGGTCTGGCTATCGGGCTTCCGCGACAAATGGCTCGCGGATGCCACCTACGCTGACAGGTTGCCGACACCGTGGTCGTACGTTTCGTACCGACTGAAAGACTATCACTTCGAGCTGGCTGGTCTATCCGCCGCAGTCACCAATGTCTTGTCGTTGCCGCAAGAATACACCGCAATTGATGCCCGTTCCGGCAAATTGTTGCCCGAAATCCGTTTCGATGCAATCAGTGCCGCCAATTGCGATGAAAGGCGCTATTTCCTCATCGATGCGAGTTCAGGCCGTGCGGAAGTGATTTTATCCCCCACAAGGTAAAGATAGAAATAGCACTAATGTGGCAAAAAATCCGCAATTTTGCCTGGCGCCTCTGCGAAGACACCGAAAACAGTCTTGGCCGCAATTTTAATCTGTTGATGATGGGGTTGATTCTGGTATCAACCCTGATTTGGCTGCTCGAATCGCATAAGGACTTACCGCAAAACTACCGGCAATTTCTAATCCGGGTGGAAAATGGCATCATGCTCTGCTTCATGGCCGAGTATGTTTTGCGCTACCTTGCGTATCAGAGCAGCTTTTGGCGCTATGCGCAGCAGCCGATGGCGATCATCGATCTTTTGGCCATCGTACCCTATTTTATAACGGCGCAGAATGACTTTGTCCTACTCAGGTTGCTGCGGCTTTTCCGCATCTTCCGGCTTTTGAAATTGGTGCGCCATTCCGAGGCAGTGCAGAATTTGGTACTGGTCTTTCGGCTCAACGGTAGTGTCCTCGGTGCATTCCTTTTTGTGGTGGTGGTGATCCTCTTTTTGGCGGCAGCGCTGATGCATGCGCTCGAACCAGAACGCTTTGCGCAGATGAGCGACGCGCTGTGGTGGGCGATCGTCACCCTCACTACTGTTGGCTATGGCGATCTGGTTCCGGAAACATTAGCCGGCAAATTCACCGCAGCCATCTTGATGCTCTTAGGGATTGGACTGATTGCCTTGCCCACAGGAGTGCTCGGTGCTGCGATGACAAAACTCATGCTGGAAAAGAAAAAGGCTTTTGGCAAAAAACTCTGCCCGCGCTGCGGCGAGGAGGAGCACCCCCCGCAGGCGCGCTTCTGCCACCGCTGCGGCAAAAAACTCGTGGCATGATCCTATATACCACCTGGTTGCCTTCGCGCCACGCCGGATATAACCTGGCTTTAGAAGAAACATTCCTGACTGCGGCAAAGCCTGAAGGCCATGCCTGGCTTTTTTTTTATGAAAACCAAGATGCGATCATTCTCGGCAAATCCCAAGTTCTTGAAGAGGAAGTGTATCCTCACAAGGGACCTGCAGTCTTTCGCCGCATTTCGGGGGGTGGTGCCGTGTTGCATACACAGGGTAATCTGAACTATGCGCTATTTTTATCGCTTGCCGAATTCCCGCAACTGACCCACATCTCACAAAGCTACCGAATCCTGCTTTCGCCGTTGGCACAAGGCTTGGGCAAGGGAGTAACGGTGTGCGGCAGTTCGGATCTGGCAGTTTACTGCCGCGGCCAGCTGTGCAAAATTTCAGGCAATGCGCAGTGCCGCCGGCGTGGCTTTTTGCTGCAGCACGGCACACTGCTTTATTGCAAAAAAGCTGTCCGCCGTGTTAGCTATTACCTCCGGATGCCGGCCAAAATCCCCGACTACCGCAAGGCGCGCCGCCACCGCGAATTTTTAAGTCCAGTCTTGCCGTCTTACAGCCGGGCAGTGCTCATGCGCTGCGTGCGGCACGCCTTTGCATCATTTTTATCCGCTGAGCTGCGCACCGTGCCTTTTTGGCAACTCCTACAAAAACCGATTAACCCTTTTCCGGCAGAGCGTTCCCTTCGATAAGTAAATATGGGTCGCCAAGAACGGCTAATGGCACTTCTGCGTGCCCGCTTTCCCGATGCGGAAATCGAGCTTTGGGATGATTCTGCAGCGCATGAAGGCCACCTCCATTCAGGTGGGGAAACACACTTTCGATTGCGCATCCGCTCACGCGCATTCCACGGTTTAAGCCGCATTGCCATCCACCGCGCGGTCATGGATGCCGTGCGGCCTGAATTTGCCACAGGGCTGCATTCTTTGGTCATTGAGCAGGCGGAGGCGCGTGGCGAACGATAAAAATAAAAAAACAATCGCAATCCTCGGCGCTGGTTTTTTGCAGCGGCCTTTTATCCAAAAAGCCAGAGCACGGGGTTTTTGCACTGTGGCGTTGGATGCAAATCCCCATGCTGTCGGCAAGGCCGATGCGGAAATTTTCTTGAATGTGGAGATCGCAGATGCGCAAGCGGTGCTGAAATCCCTGGAGCCTTTTCGGGAAGATTTGGTTTTTGTCACCACCGTGGCCACGGATTTCACCCATGTTGTGGGAATCATCAACGATGCCTTTGGCCTGCCAGGTCCCACCGCCGCGCAGGGTGAGGTGCTCACGCACAAAGGCAAAATGCGCAACTTCTGCCAAAAGCATGGCCACCCGCACCCACCCTATTGCAGCACGCGCGATAAAGATTTTTTGGCAGCCTGGATGGAAGACCACCATTGTCCCGATGGCTTTGTCATCAAGCCGGCGCAGAACATGGGAGCACGGGGGGTGATGTTCATCCGCTCTGCTGCTGATTTGGCGTACGCTTTTGAATTTGCCGCACGCCAGGACAAAACTGGCGAGGTGGTCGCAGAGCATTTTGTCCCGGCTCGCGAAATTTCAGTCGATGCTTTATGCAATCATGGCCAAGTTTTTCTCACCGGTGTTGCTGACCGCATAATCGAAATCAAAGATGGGCATTTTTTTATTGAAAACGGGCACAACCTGCCAGCACAGCTTACGCGCCGCGAATGCGAAAAAATTTTAGCGTTGCTCCAGGATTTTGCCACATCGCTGGAAAGCCTTTCCGGCAAACCCTACCACGGTGCGCTCAAAGGAGACCTCCGGCTTAAAGCAGATGGCAGCTGGGTGATTGGGGAAATCGCCGGCCGGCTTTCGGGTGGCTTCATGAGCACACACACCTACCCCGCCGCACACCAGAAAGACCTGATGGGTCTTTTTATCGAATTACTCTGCGGCGAAATCCAGTATATCCCTTCTTTCGACGAGTCGCTCAAGACGCATGGTGTGGCCATCGAGCGCTCGCTTTATGCCACCCCCGGTGTGCTTTCACAACTGCCACGAGAAGACGAACTCGAACGCCTGCAAAAGGACTTTGCACAAGAAGGGGTGATCACCATCCACTGCAACTACCGCAATGGCGATTTGGTTTCGGATTTGCAGAGCAATGTCGGCAAAGTGTTCCATGTGGTCATCCACCGTGATACGCTCGCTGCTGCAGAGGAAATCTTTGCACGGCTCAAGCCACAGCTAAACTTCCGTAGCGAAATCCCCCCTTACGATGCGCGGTTTTTTGCCAAGCGTGCGCGCGAGCGATTCCACCATGATTTCTGCTGGGTGTGCAAAGTCTGCGACGGCAACTACTGTGCCTCGGGTGTGCCGGGTATGGGTGGGCAGGGCGCGATGCATTCTTTCCGCGATAACATTGCCGCCTTAGCCGAATACCGTGTGCTGCCGGTTTATACAGAAAAAAGCGACACCCAGAGCGATCTGCGTTTTCGCTTTTTACGCGATGCGCGCTGGACTTTTGCCGGCCCCGTGCTTTCTGCCCCGATCACGGGCAGCATCACCAACATGGGTGGCTCCATCACTGAATACGACTATGCCATCGAGACGGGGACGGCGATGCGGCTTTTAGACCTTTTGCCCACCTTCGGCGATGGCGCCACGCACGATAAGTACCGCGTGGGCTTGCATGCAATCGCACGTTTGGGCTGCGGCATCCCCATCTTCAAGCCACGCCGCGACCAAAAAGAACTCATCCGCCGCATCCAAGAAGCAGAAAAAGCCGGGGCCACAGCCTGGGGCATAGACATTGATGGCGTTTCATTCAAAACCATGGCACTCAAAGGCATTGCCACCGCACACAAAAGCCTTGCCGAATTGCGTGAGCTTGCCTCAGCCAGCCCACTGCCGATGGTGATCAAGGGAGTTTTGACCAAAGAGGACGCAGAAATAGCGATTGCCGCCGGCGCCAAGGCGATTGTCGTGAGCAACCACGGCGGCAGGGTTGCAGACGGCATGCCGGGAGTGGCGCGGATTCTGCCTGATCTGGCGCGCTTCATCCGTCGCAATGCCCCCGATGTCCAGATTTTGGCCGACGGCGGCATCCGCTCTGGCGCAGACATCTTCAAAATGCTGGCGCTCGGTGCGGAGGCAGTCCTTGTTGGCAGGCCGATTGCGATCATGGCCGTGGGCGCAGGCCGGGTCGGGGTGGCCAGCATGCTGCGCGCATGGCTCGACGAGCTGCGGACACTCATGGCGGTGCAGGGAATTGCTGATCTCGCCAGCATTGGTCCGCAGCACATTGCAAAATTCATTTGACGGCCGGCAAAAGCCCAAAAGCCAATGCCATGCGCTGTGTGCTATGGCTCCTTGTGGTTTTAGGTCTCCACTGCCATGTCGGCGTGCACGATCCAGGGCTGGGTGACGGCAGGGAGCGCTTTTCGGTCTATTATTCCGAGCCGGGACGCGACATGTTCACGATGGTGGACAAAAAAGTCGATGAGGAGCTGATACGGCTCATCGACAACGCGCAGCGCTATGTCTATCTTGCTGTCTATAATTTCAACAAAACTTCGGTGGTGCAGGCGGTGCTGCGTGCCTTCCAACGCAACCTCGATGTGCGTGTGGTCGGCGACATCGACGAGTTTTATACCAGCGGTTACCAAGCAATGTTTTTTAACAACATCAACATGACGCTGGGCAACTCGTCAGGGATCCAACATAACAAATTTGCCGTGGTTGATGACCGCTTTGTCTTCACCGGCACCGGCAACATTTCCGAGACCGACATGGTGCGCAACAACAACAATTGGTATATCATCGAAAACCCAGATGTCGTGCGTATATACAAAGAAGAATTCCTGCAGATGCACAACGGCCTTTTTGCCTCGCAAAAACGGCAACGCTCGGTCAATACCACCACGGTGGTGAATAACTATCCGCTCGAGATCTATTTTTCACCTTACCAGGGCAACGAGGCGATGGACCGCATCATCGAGCTGGTCGAATCGGCAACGCAAAGCATCCATTACATGATTTTTGCTTATACGCACGATGAGCTCGACGCTGCGATGGTCAAGATGGCGCGGCAAAAGGGCATTCCGGTCTATGGCATCCACGATTCGACCTTTGTCACGGGTGTTTCCGAAGAAGCCCCCAAGCTCTACTCGGCGATTTTCAACAACGACGGTTCATTGCACCCGACTGGACCTTTCGTGCGCTGGGATGGCAATGAAAATACTTCGGTAAAAAATAACCCGGCGCACGGCGGCAAGATGCACTGCAAGACCGTGCTCATCGATGCCGGCACCGAGAAGGCCAAGATGGCAACTGGCTCTTTCAATTGGTCAAATAATGCAATCAACAACAACGACGAAAATGTGATCATTGTGCACCAGCCGCGTGTGGTCAATACCATCTACCGCCAGTGGCAGGATGCTTGGGGTATTGCTAACGACATGGCGCTGCGCGTGACCCCGCGCGGGCATATCGCCAACCCCGGGGATGTGGTCATCACCGAAATTGGCTGGGCTGGCTCCACCGATGGCTCTTCGATCAAGGGCAACGACGATTTCATCGAGATCCTCAATAACACCGGACAGCCAATTGACCTTTCACACTGGGCGATCCAGTGGGGGCCCAACGACAAGCGCAACCTCTATCCGGTGCCCGACAACCATAACTGGTACTACGAAAACAAAAACTCGTGCGCAGGTTATTTGGGCTATCTTTCCCCGCAGCCGAATATCATCTGTCCTGGACAAATCCGCATCTTCTTTGTGCCCAAACCTAACAATGCCCCGAGCGCTTTTGCCGAGGTCGGCGCTGATGAGATCATCACCTACAACGAAGATGGCGCGGAGATCCGCAGCTCTACCGGCGGTTCGCTTTCGACCGAGCACTTTCCCATCGCCGGCACCAAGAATTTCCGGCTCAACCGTGGGCGTTTCCGTGTCCGCCTTTACGACAAGGCGATGAATTTGATCGACGAGGCGGGAAATGGCGATGCGGCGTTTGCCGGTGAATTGGCCGACTACAATTCCCCCAAACAAACTTTTTCTTTGGAGCGGCGCGGCTGCACCGCTGCGCCATGGCCATGCACCTGGCCTAGCTGTCCCCGTTGCCAGGGCTATTTGCCAGGAAATTTGCCTTCGGCATGGTTTACGCATCCCTTAGGACAACCTTATAACTGCAGCAGCCGGCAGGATTATAGCGTCTCCAATCCCATCGATGCCTGCCTGGAGCGGGCAGCCAACACCTTTTCTTCTGCAGGGTACATATATAGCAGCGAAGCTGATCCACAGATTGTGCGCGCCGAAGCCATCAGCGCCAACCAAATCCGGGTCACTTTTGACAGCAATGTGAGTGGTGCTTTGGCACCGAATAATTGCCTCACGGCTGGCTCGCTCAGCATTAGCGAAACCTACGATCCGGGGAATCTCTGCAGCGCACCAACCATCAGCACCCTCAGCGCTGGTAGCAACTCCTCACAGGTGATTGCCACACTGTCTGCGGCGGCGATGGCCTCTCCCACTTGCCGCTACCAAATTTCTGCCGCCGCCTCCTGCCATGACTATGGTAACCGTTCCGCCAGCGGCAGTTCCATCCATTTCAATGGCTATACACCAACCCTGGCAACAGCGATCCTTAACGAAATCTGTGTTACGGATTGCCCCAGCGGCACGTTCAATGGCAAGGATTGGGTGGAGATAAAGACTACCTCGGCCGGTTCGCTGCGCGGCCTCAAGGTCTATTATTACGATGATAGTGACTTGCGCTTGCTTTACGAATTCCACGATGTCTATGCCCCAGCCAATGCCATTGTCGCCATTGGCGTCGCCCAGGCCAGTTTTGCCCGCCCGGACCGCACCAGTGGTTCACCCAGCTTTCCAATGGTCATCCAGTTGCGTGATACTGAAGGCTTTACTGCCACTGACGGTACGTTCATTCTCACTTACTGCGCGACTGGTGAAAACGATGTGGTGGATAATAACCAGCCTGGTTGCAACCTGCCCAAAAAGGGCATCCAGGATGCGGTCTATTATTCCAACCGCGATAGCTCAATAGCCTCGGGAATGGTGGCAGGTGCGCTGCAGCATTTTTACACATCGCTCAAGTCCTTTTGGCCGATTGCCGAACGGCCTGTTTCAGGACTCAACGACCGGCAGACACAGCTCACCGCAGCCTGCATTGCCGCCGATAGCAGCGCTTTCGAAAATGCCACCTATTTTTGCAGCAACTCGGGAGCCGGCATTGCGCGCTCGGGCAGCGACATGGGTGGTGTGCAGAATCCGGCAAAGGCTGCTTGGCGCAATTTCCCCAAAGCGCAGCTCAGCCCAGCAGCCCCCAATACGGCATGGTGAGCCAGCACACGTCACCTAACTAAAACCACAACGCTCACCACAGTTTTTCGGGATATTCGCCCCGTGCGATCAGGCTACGGATTTTTTCGACCACGCGTGGCCGGTCACCGGGATAGGTGACCCCGAACCACTCGGCATCGCTTTGCAGCACGCGCACCCTAGCAATCCGCTCTGCCACCAAGCGGTTCACAACTAAAGGGATGAAAAATTCGGCTTTGGGATCGCTAATGTGTTTGCGCAGGAATTCCACAAAAAGCCGCGCAGAGTGCTCGAAATAGTCGGGGGTGAAACCCCACAGGTTCATCGAAACAATGGTGCTATCTGCCAACGCCACGCTATTGCCATTTTCGTCTTGGTAATAAATCGTGCCGCCGTTGCGGGCAATGTGCGTGCGTTCGGTAACACTGCTCAGATAACCTGAGCTATCCACCGTGCAAACACCGCGTGAAACGGCGCCCTCTTCGGAAAGTGTTTTGCCCAAGGCAAAGCCCACCATTGCGTATTCCCCGCGCGTTGTACCAAGCTGTGCCAGGTAATCGGCCATCACGCGGAAAGAAGCGCGGCCATAAAAATCGTCGGCGTTGATCACGGCAAAAGGCTCGGCAATAGCATCCCGCGTGACCAGGATCGCATGGTTTGTGCCCCATGGTTTGCTGCGCTGCGGCGGCGGCAAAAATGGTTCCGGCAGCATTTCCAACTCCTGGAAAACATGGCTGACGGCGATCTGGTCGTGGAAGCGGCTGGCAGAAAAGAGCGCAGTGAAATCATGGGCAAAACTCTTGCGGATGACAAAGACCACCTTGCCAAAACCAGCACGGATGGCATCGTAAATCGAATAGTCCATCAGCGTTTCCCCGTGTGGGCCAACACCGTCAAGCTGCTTGAGGCTGCCATAGCGGCTGCCCATCCCTGCTGCGAGCACGAGTAACGTCGGTTTTGCCATGTGCCACAGCCTGCCTTCAATATATATTGTCAGGGAAAATATGTTGAGCAAGGATTGAAATCTGCTTGAGCGGGCGTGGCGCAATCTGAGTAGCAACCCATGCCGGCATGGCTGAATTTGCCCAATTTTCTCACCCTGCTACGCATTGCGATGATCCCGTTTTTTCTTTACTATTTATTATCGCAGCATCCGCGGCACCGCCTGATTGCATTGGGCATCTTTTGCCTAGCCTCGATCACGGACTTTTTCGATGGTTACTTGGCGCGCCGCTGGAAACAGGAGTCTTCGCTCGGGCGCTTTCTCGATCCCTTAGCTGACAAGGCACTGGTCATTACCACACTAATCCTTTTCATCATGTTGGACCAGGCCATACCCCTGTGGATGGTGATAGTGATCATCGCGCGCGACATGCTGGTTACGCTCATGCGCTATTTAGCTATCCGCAAAGGCACCGAGATCCGCACTACCCGGCTTGGCAAGGCCAAGACCACATTCCAAATGATCTCCATAGTGCTCATCCTGCTCATCCTGATTGTGCGTTCTTTCCATTTTGACATCCGCCAGACATACCGTGAGGGACGGGCACAAGGGCTTAAAAACTACCAGATTGCCACCACCATGCTGGTTAAGGCACTGCAGTCACTGCGCTCTGATGAGATCCCCAAGCGCGAGCGCAACCGGTATTTTGCCGAATCGGCGCCGTATTTTTTGCTGCTTTTGACCACAATTATTACCATTATTTCTGGAGTTCGCTATCTCTGCACCAACTGGCGGGTTCTGCTGCCACCCTACACGGGGGTAGTGCAGCTGCGCCGCAAAGAGGAGTCTAAACTGGCATGAAGCCTGTGCGTTTTGTTACCGCCACTTCACTTTTTGACGGGCACGACGCCTCGATCAACATTGTGCGCCGTTTTTTGCAGCGCGAAGGTGCAGAGGTGATCCACCTTGGGCACAACCGCTCGGTCGAGGAAGTGCTGATTGCGGCGCTACAGGAAGATGCCGATGCGATTGCCGTCAGTTCGTACCAAGGAGGCCACAACGAGTACTTCCGCTATTTGGTGGACCAACTGCGGGAACACGATGCCACACACATCCGGGTCTTCGGGGGTGGCGGTGGCGTGATTGTCGATCGCGAAATCCGCGAGCTGATGGAATACGGGGTGGAACGCATTTATTCTCCCGACGACGGCCGCGCGCTGGGGCTTGATGGCATGGCGCGGGACATGATTGCCCGCGTGCGCCGTACACCACGCCCGCCTTTTATCCAAAACGGTTCATCGCTTTATGCGCACTATGGCCATCCGCTGAGCCGTTGGATTACCGCGCTGGAGGAAGGCGAAGTGGCACTGGAAATTCCCCAAAATCGGCGTGTGCCCGTCGTGGGTTTCACCGGTGTGGGTGGTGCGGGAAAATCGTCGCTTTTGGATGAATTTTTACGCCGTTTTCGGCTATTTTATCCTGAGCTGAGGATTGCCCTGCTTTCGGTGGACCCCACACAGCGCAAAACGGGTGGGGCACTGCTCGGCGACCGGCTGCGGCTCAACGCCGCCAACGATGGCAAGATTTTCGTGCGTTCGCTGGCCACACGCAGCGAGAACTCCGCCCTTTC
>JANWWX010000050.1 GCA_025057195.1 Leptospiraceae bacterium
GACAGTAACTGCAATCTGCTCGCTGACAGGATACCGGCACTGCGCCGTTACTTCCGATCACTCCATGTCCCAGCGGCAGACAAGAAGAAAGTTCCGCTCATACCAGTCGCCTTCCGCGCCTTGCCCGAATCCATAACCTTGCGCTATTCCGACAACTCACCACAGGCAGTAAAATGCCTGACCGCACAAGTGCTAGCCTTGGGCGAACTCGGTTTCCTGCAAGATGGCTACACCCTTGTCCTACCAGCACTGCAGTCGGTGCGGGTCAACCTCGCCCCTTATGAAAGGGCGGCACTATTGGCTCAAGCGGGCCGCAATGCCTATTTGGCGCTGGCTGAACTTTACCGTAAAAATCCCGCACTTAAAGTAAGGCTCTTGCTCAGCAACATGGTGCCTTATGCGCAGGCACAGCTTTTACCTTTTAACGAACTCGTCGGCAAATTTGTCGCACTGACACCCGAGGAATTAACGGCAGTCAAAAATGCGGCAGTGGCCAATAACGGCGCTGTGGTCTATATTCCCGATCTTGCTTCCCGGATCGCATTGGCTATCGACACCGCAGTCATCTGGCAGCTGTGGCAAACGCCGCGGGTGCCATACTATAAAGACAATGCAGGCGAACCTATACTCTACGAAGAATTGCTTTTGCAGTTGCGCCGCGCTCTTACTGAAACTGACGCAGCCGGTACGCTGCTTGAGCGCAAGCTCAAAGCGATTTATGCCTCTTACGCGCGCGACAACGACGAGAAACGCAAATGGGGGGAAAGTATCAACCTACCATACCAACGCGCCAGCAGCGAACGGTTGATGAAACAACAGCTGCAACTCCTTTTTGACCTTTACGATTTTTCGGCAGTGGGCCTCGAGCCGGATACCTTCATCTCGCTCGAAATGCCCGCACGGCAGCATTTTCCGCTGTTACACACCCTGGTGCGCCCATTAGCCAGAAAACTCGGTTTGGATGGTAAAAAAGATGGCGCCACAGAGGCGGAAATAGAAGATTCGCTGAATTACATCCGCTCCAGCCTGGCACAGACCGGCAAATAGTGGCCTACACTGTCCTGGTTTTCGGCATGGGATTGTCTCTGGCATTTTTCTACGCCGCATTTTTTTATCGGCGAAACTTGCGCCGCCATCGCCTGCTGGCCCTATGTGGGGTCATTTGCAACCTTCTGAGCAGCATCTATCTTGTAAGCTCGGTGCACCTTTTTGGTGTGGCGCTGCCTTCCGCTTATGGTGAGAACATAATTGGGGCGCACCGGATTGCGGCCACCTTGGTTGCGGTGCTGATGCTGGCAGTTGTTGCCACGGCACTGCGCGGTAAGTTCCAACTGCACCGGAAACTGGGTTATCTATTTTTGCCAGCCTATACGGCTATCTATCTTTCAGGCATTATTATTTTTTATTGAGGTAACATGGATTACATTGTCGGTGATGAAAAAGAGAAAGCTAAGCTCGATGCCATCCGTGGCAAAGCACCAGAAGAGATCACTGAGGACGACTTGCGTTTTTTGGCGCGGCGCATCCGGCAGAATGTCATCGAAATGGTCTTCCGCGCCAAATCTGGGCACCCTGGAGGACCGCTCGGCTTGGCCGACATCTATGCCTATCTCTATTTTAAGGTACTGCGCTGGCATGGCCCCAATCCCGATCGCTTTTTGCTGAGCAATGGCCATGTCTGCGCGGTGCGCTATAGCGCAATGGCGCTACGCGGCATCATCAGCGAGGCAGAACTGGCCACTTTCCGCAAGCTTGGCTCCCGGCTACAGGGACATCCCTCGACAAAATTTTTCCCCGAAGCAGAAAATTCGAGCGGCTCGCTGGGCCAAGGACTCTCAAACGCCTGCGGGCTTGCGCTGGGGTTACGCCTGCAGAAAAACCCAGCGCGGGTTTTCGTCGGCATGTCCGACGGGGAATGCCAGGAGGGGATGACCTGGGAGGCAGCCATGGCCGCCGCACACTATGCGGTAACCAATCTGCATCCTTTTGTGGATTGCAACAACATCCAAATTGATGGTTATGTCCACAAGGTCATGGCGATCGAGCCGCTCCACAAAAAATTTACCGCATTTGGCTGGGAGGCCCGCGTGGCCGATGGCCACAACTTTAGCGAAATCGCGGATGCGTTCCATTGGTCGCTCAAGGCCAAAAAACGCCCGCGCATCATCCTCTTCCGCACGGTTTTGGGTAAAGGCGTGTCGTTCATGGAAAATAACCCCGACTGGCATGGCAGCCCACCGGGACAAAAAGAACGCGACCAGGCACTTGCTGAGCTGGCAGCCATACCGGTTTAGCGTACGATAATCCGGAAAATAAAAGGGATGATCAGAACGCCATTGCCGTCGAGGAGTTCTTTCGGCGGCGGGCCAAAATCGTGCGCGGCATAAAGCGCCTCGATGCACGACTGATCGAGCGACTGGTAGCCGAGCGAGGAAACAATCCTGGCATCGCGCACCACCCCCTGCTCGTCGAGTAAGAATAGGACATAAATATCCTGGCTAGGAAATGCGGTAAAGCGCATGTAGCCGGCGGCATAATTCATCCGGTGGTAGGAATCGCCGAACGTGGGATATGGTTCACCGCCGGGAGGAGCCCACACACTCTGGATTTTGTTGATCATCGCCCGGAAATAGCTATAGTGGGCAAAGCGTGTGGTGGGGATTGCAGGCCGTCCGAGATAATCCCAAGAAAGTGCAAAGTCATGGCGGAAACGGTAATAGGCGGGGATCCGCAACCGGTCAGCAGCCGCAGCCGCGGTTCCAGGCGTATCCTGTGTTATGGCAATGCGCACGCGGCTTTCTTTGGCGGTAAGGATGCGCGCCAGTTCGCGCCCGCTCAGGATCCGCCCACGCAGCGGATGCATTTCCCCCGGCGACAGCACATAGTCGGTCGTGATGGACTCAAAGCCTTTTTCTTGGGTAATTTTTCCCTGCGCTTCGGATTCCTGGTCGGACAGGAACCGGACAGTCTTGCGCCGCTCTGACTTGACCGGCTGCGCATTTTCCAAGAGCGCCCTGATGATGGTATTTTCCTCTTCGCTATTGTTTTTTTCCAAATCAGCAAAAATTAACCGGCGTAAGTCAAGCTCCAAAAATAGCGCGCACAGGATGAATAGCGAAACCACCAACGAAAAAAAATAGCGGAACGACTGCTCAGAAGTCGGATTCTGAAAAGTCCCACTTCCCGCGCTTGCGTGCGATGGCATCGCGCAAACTCCTTACCTCATCCTCATTTACAGCAGACCTTTTGCCGTATTGCGCCAAAAGCTGTTCTGCTGCAGCATATTCGCCCAAAGCAACACTCAGCCTTGCGCAATTGAGAATATACTTGGCTGGCACCTGGTCCGGCCATAATTCCTTGCGGCAGAAACGCCCTGCTGCTTTGGGTTCCTTAAGGTGGGTAAGGTAAAGCCGAAAAAGCAGATACTCGCGTGCCCAGTCGTCTCGGTGTGTCTCCAGGTATGCTACCAAAAGTTCGCGTGCGCGCGTAATTTCTTTGAGCTGCAGGTAGAGCGACACTAAGCGTCCAACAACATTGCCATCCGCAAGCCGTGCCTCACTGGGAATACGCGCCAGTTGCTGCAATGCCTCGTCTTTTTTATTGCGGGCAGCAAAAATTTCCGCCGCCCTTAGCAGTGCCTCGGTATGGTATTTAGGCGGCAGTTTTGCCTGTTCAACCGCTTGGCGCAGCATACTGAGCGCAATTTCTTGGGTGATAGGTTCCTGCGCCAGCAAAATGCCCTTGCCATAGAGGGCGAGCGGTTCCGTGGGATTGCTGCGCAGCGCCCGGTCAAAAAGATCCAGCGCAGTGGTATGCTTGCCCTCCTCCATCCGCCGGATTCCTTCTTCGGCAAGTGCCCGCGCGCGGCAGGCGACCAACAATAAGGCGAGGGCTAATCCCCCCAAAAAAGCTCTCATTTACCAGGTTTTTTGAGATCTGGTAAGGGCGTTTTTTCAAGCAGGTCGTCCAGCTTGGGGAAAAGTGCTTCTGCTTTGGATTTGGCAATCGTCACCCAGTGCGGCAGGTCAGTGCTTTTGGCAAACATCTCACTGTTGTTATTGGGGCCAATGATCTCCACTTCCTTGCTGACATTGGAAGTGAGCACGAGCGTGATTTTTCCCCACTTTGCCACCGGCAATGCCTCTTTGTCTTTGGCGAAGCGTGTGCCAGTCAACTCAAGCAGGTCACTGAGGAAGGTATTGACCTTGTTCTTGTCCGTGGCGCGCGGCGGTTCCAGGTTGAAGTTGCCCTTGTCATCCGATTTGAGCGTAAAATTGCTTTTGCCCTCTACTTTTATTTCGCGCACATTTTCCCGTGCCAGGCGCAGCAGCGTGCGGTCGCGGTATTGGTCAAACTCCTGATTCCAATCACCGCGCAAGAAGCCTTTTACAGCATAGACTGAGTCTTCATCGGCGAGGCGGATGAAGCTGGCATTACCGGCCCCCGAATACTTGCCCAAAATAACCTGCGCGATCTTTTCACCGTTTTCTCCTTCCAGCAGCAATTGCAGGTCGCTGTCACGCACTTCGTATTCGCCATACGAATCCTTATTCGAGCTGACTTCCTGATAACGGCGTGCTTCAAAAAGGTTTTTGAGGCCGGTTTCCACTTTGCTGCTGTCGGCGCGCAGCACTCCCAGTGGTGAACCCGCCAACTCAACCGACCAGCCGTCACTGGTCCGGGCAAATGTGCGTTTCTCTTGGCCGTTGATGTTGAGCGCGACGATTTTTTTGACCCGTTCCGGCCGCCCCGGCAAAAGCGGCTTTGATTTCTCATAGCTCTTTTCAAAAATCAGGAATGGGTCATTGGCCAAAAATGCGAGGATAAATACCACACCGGTAACGGCGGCCAAGATGGTGTTCTTCTTGAGTGTGTCCATCAGTTACCCTCCAGCGCCCTCTGCGGTTGCGGGAATCTCTTCCGAACGTGCCCTACTCTGCCGGCGGTAAAGCCGCAAAAAGCCGGTCACCCCAATGACTCCCAGTGGCAGCGCAAAGGCGAGGAATGTCAGGATCCTGCGCAGCGCATCCTCGACCATCCGCGTTTTGATGTTGGGCTTTGCCTTTTTGCGCAGCTCCACCAAGTCCTGGTTGCCATGCATGACGTCGATTGCGGCAAATATGGTCTTAAAATTTTCCTCCAAAAGCGGCAATCCCGTCATTTCGCCCAGGATGTAGGTCAGGTTGCTGAAAACAAAAGGCGAACCTAACACCAAAATACTGCCTTCTTTTTCTGCAGCTTTGAGCCAACTGGTGCCAGCTTCCTTCGGGGGTGCCTGCGTGGCGTATTGGCTGGGGAACTTGCCGCGCACAAAAATGGCTAAATTATAAACACCGGTATTTTGCTTGGGTGTGCTGAGCATTTCCTCCATCCTGCCTGGATCGAGGAAGGCAAAATTGGCCTGCGACCAGGCATCGGCGCTGGATTTGGCCAGTATTTCAACCGTGAATTTCCCTTCGCCGGTGGGCAGTTTGTCAGGAATGGTCTTGATGCTTGAGGTGTAGGGCATGATCAGCGCGGCATTGCCCTTGGTGATTAGGCTCTCCTGGCTCAGGCCATCGCGTGGCACCACAACCCAGGGGGGATAGGGATATTGCACCACCTGGAATGGACTGATCGGTTGCACAAAAGGAACATAGTGGTTTTTTTTGGGTTCGTGGATTAAATCAGAGGCCAATTCGATGCCATAGCCCTTGAGGAATTCTGTTAGGTCAGGATTGGCCGGGGCGGCCATGAACTGCTGACTGAAGTTAACCTCCATGCCCGAGGCAGCAATGATCAAGTTGCCACCGCGCATCAAAAACTGGTCGATGCGGAATTTATCGAGCGCTGACAGCGAACCCGGTTGGACGATGATCAGCGTGGACACCTCAACCGGGATTTCGCCGGTCGAAGGGTTGGTTTCTATGATCTCGTTGTAAAAAGCCGAGACCTTGTCTGCAAAAATCGAAAGGGAGTTGGGATTGCGTTCCTTCTTGAGGGTGAATGGGCCATGCCCTGCCAAAAGTGCAATCCGCTTTTCGTTCGGCTTGACCATCTTGAAGATGCGCGCGGTCAGGTGGTTTTCCAACTCCTGCTGCTCGAAAAGACTAATCAAGTTATTCAAAATCTCCGTTTTGCTGCCGTAAGAGATGGCAAGGCCAAAATAGACGCTCTGTGCCTGCGCTTTTTTGGAGCCTGTTACAGCAATATTGAGCTGCTGGATGCCAAGCGAACGCGCGCGCTCTGCCGCTGATTTGTCGCTATCGGGATCAAGGACGATTAGCTTTACTTTCCCGCGCGAGCTATTAGCATATTCTTGGATGAAGTCACGTGCCTTGCGTGCGACCAGTACCGCCTCATCGGGCAAATCGCCGGAGGCAAAAAGTTCAATCGTTGCTTTTTCCGGTAGGCTGCGCAGCAAATTTTTGCTTGTGCTCGAGATGCGCATCGCCCCCGTCGAGGACAGATCCACCCGCAAATAGACACCATAACTCAGCCAACTGAAGCTAAAAAAGAGGAGGACATAAAGCAGTGTCGTGGCACGACGTGAGGCGAAAAATTCCTTCAGTTGCTCCACAATTGGCTGCATCAATACCCCCTACGGAATTTTTCAATGCTGACTTTGTTAAGGTAGAGGAAAAGCGCTGAAAAAGAGATATAGTAAAAAAGGTCGCGTGTGTCTAAAAGGCCAGCGCTAAGCGAGTCCTGGTGCCAGGCAATGGACAAAAAGCCAAATAGTTCTTTGAAAGGGCCAAAAAACTGCAGCACCGGCTGGTAACCTAAAAGGTAGATAAAAAGGCAGGCAACAAAACTCAGCAAAAACGCACTGATCTGGTCACGGGTCAGCCAAGAAATGTAAAGCCCTAAGGCGATGTACGCAGATCCCGAAAGCCACGCCCCCAAATACGAACCAATGAGCACGGCAACATCGGGCGCTGAGACATAAAATGCAATGAGTGGCAGCACCAGTGTCGTGGCCAGGGCGATGCCGAGAAAAACAAACGCCGAAAGGTATTTCCCCAAAATCAGCTCCAACTCGCTAAAGGGCAAGGTGAGCAAGAGTTCAACCGTCCCGCTACGCCGCTCCTCTGCCCAAAGCCGCATGGTGATCACCGGAATGAACGCGAGGTAAACGATCTTGAGCATGTCAAAAAGCCCTTGCAGCGAATAGCCACGGTCAAAAAACCGAGTAATAAAGAAAAACAAGAAATTGATCAAGATGACAAAAATCGCCAAGAATATGTAGCCAATGGGTGTATTGAAATAGTTGGCTAATTCGCGCCGATAAACGGTCTTTACGTTGTGCCAACGGACGTCCAGTTTTTGCAATAACTTAGACATAAATCCCCTCAGCTGCCCTTGGTGGTCAACCGTGCAAAAATTTCTTCCATGCTGAGTTTTTGCATGAAGAGTTCACGCAAAACCCATTTTTCGCTGACTGCTAATGAAAATAGTTTTTCATTAAAGCCACTCGACGTTTCTGCAGTAAACCGCGTCTCGGTGTCGTTGGCCGAAACGAGTGAGACATTTTCGCCTGCTGCCAAGATGGTGCGGATCTTTTCGAGCGCACCTGGTACATTGCCCTTCAGGGCAAACTCCCACACTTCGCGGCCTTCGCGCATGCGCTGGATGCGGTCGAGGCGATCGTCGAGCACGATCCTGCCGTCGGCGATGATGATCGCACGCTCGCAAGTCTCTTCCACTTCTTTTAGTATGTGTGTGCTGAGGATTACGGTTTTTTCTTTGGCAAGTTCGCGGATCAGTTGGCGGATGCCGGCAATCTGGTTGGGGTCAAGCCCCGAGGTTGGCTCATCAAGGATCAAAACGGGGGGATCGTGCAATAGTGCTGAGGCCAACCCCACACGCTGGCGGTAGCCTTTGGACAAATTCATAATTGGTGTGGCGAGGTATTCTTGGAGTCCGGTGACCTGTACCGCC
>JANWWX010000051.1 GCA_025057195.1 Leptospiraceae bacterium
TCATCTTGCTGGGACCCTCGACACTCTTGGCTGCGCTCAAGCTTGTCCACCACATGTGGCGGCAAGAGGAGCAAAACAAGAATGCACAAGAGATCGCAAGCCAGGGTGCAGCGCTTTATGACAAATTTGTTGGCTTTCTGGAAGACATGCAAAAAATCAAGGAGAGCTTGGATACCGCACACAAGGCCTATGGCAACGCCTGGTCAAAGCTAAAAGAAGGCAAAGGCAACCTGATCAGGCAAGTGGAAAGACTGCGCGAACTGGGCGTACAACCTAAAAAGCAATTACCGGAAGCAGGCGGGGACGAATAGTACGGCAAGTGCAGTTGGTGCCCGCAGCTACAAAAATGCTTGTCCGTGTGAACACAAAAAGGTTTTGCCATAGCCACAATGCCGCCCAAAAATCTTGCACTACCATTGACCCTACTTTTTGCTGGTGCGCTGCTCGGGCTCATTTTTTCCGCCGTTTTGATCTACGAACATAACGGTACCAAGACGTCGATTGGTGCGAGCGTATGCGATCCTCAAGCGAGCAATGCGTGTGAAAAGGCGAAAAATTCGGCTGTGGGAAGGATACTCGGTTTACCGTTGGCACTTTATGGTTACGTTTTTTATGGAGCAGTGGCTGCGCTTGCGGCCTACCTGCTTTCGAGTATAAATAGCACTGCACTTTCGCTGCTCTTTTGGGGCACGGCCGCGGCACTGCTTTTTGACGGATTTTTGCTGGTATATTCCTTGTTACTCTTAGATGGCGTCTGCCGTTTATGCGCCATCACGTATGGTGCCACCGCACTGTCTTTTGTTGGGGCATGGCTTTTCAAAAGGCGCAGCGCAAGCCTTGTTCCGGAACAAAAAATCTCACGCCGGGGGGTGGCACTTTCGGGATTGGCTTTCGCGTTGGTGGTGGCAACCGGCATCCTGTTCCACACCAGTTCGTTACAGAGCCAGCAACCGGAAACCAGCAGCAGCGAATCCGAGCGCAAACTACGCGAACAACTTTACGCCGAATTTTACCGGCAGTGGAAAAACGGAGAGATCCTGCAGCTTGAGCAGCCCAAAAGTGGCGTCAAGGGTGCGGCAAAGCCAGTGTTGACGATCATCGAATTTGCCGATTTGCTCTGCCCGCACTGCCGCGACATGGCGATGGTGCTGAATGGCTTGGTGCAGAAATATCCCGACAAGGTGCGGGTGGTGTTCCGCCACTATCCGCTCGACATGCAGTGCAATGGCAATATGAAAAGGCAATTGCATCCGGGCGCCTGCGACCTGGCACGCGCCACCGAGTGTGCTGAAGCCCAAGGCCGATTCTGGGCAATGCACGATGCTATTTTTATACGCCAGGAAATGCTCTTGCGCAATCCCGTGAATGAAAAGGTGATCGAATCCCTGGCACAGGCTGCCGGGGCCGATGTGCCGCGGCTGCTTTCCTGCTACAAAAGCCAGGCGACTTTGGCGAAAGTCAAATCGGATATCGAGGCCGGCAATCGCATCAAGGTCAGTGGCACCCCAACCACAATTGCCAACAACCGTCGGATACCGTCAGTGCCTCTCGAATTTGTGCCAGGACTTTTGGAAAAAATTCTGGCTGAAGAGTCGCAAAAGTAATGCTGGTCGAAGTCCGGCGGGAACTTGTCAAACAGGACCACCAGTACTTGCAAAAGCGTTTCCTGCAGGATGCGCAACAACGGGTTAGCATACACATCTGGCAGTTACCCGGCGACGCGGAAGAAGAGATGCTGCGTTTCCAAATCGCTTGGCGCGAGCTGGCGTTTGACTGGTCGGCAGATCGTGGCCTTTATGTGGCAAAATTTGATGAAGGAGAAAATCCGATGGGCATGAAACGCTCTCCGCTCCTTTTGGTACAAAGCAGCGCGGACCGGCGCGAGATCGAAAAGCTGTGCGATTATTTGCGGCAGTTTCCCGAGAAACGTTCGCTGCAGTTCATCTGCAAAGTCATTGCCGAAGGGATGTTGCAAAACCATGCACATTGACGCACAGACAAAACTTTATGGCATTATCGGCAATCCGCTCAGCCACACCTTTTCGCCGGCGATGCAAAATGCCGCGTTTGCTGCCCGGAAAGTCAACGCAGTCTATTTGGCATTTCCCATAAAAAACCTAATCCAGCTCAAGTATTCCATGAAGATGTGGAATATTCAGGGACTCTCGGTAACGATCCCTTACAAGATCTCGATCCGCAGACTACTTGATCGCATCGACCCGCTCGCACTGCAGATTGGATCGGTCAACACAATCTTATGGGGCAAAACTGGCCTTTTGGAAGGTTACAATACCGATGGTCCAGGCGCTGTGCTGGCGCTGAAAAAAGAAAAGGTCCCCATTGCTGGCAAGAAAGTGCTGATCTTGGGTTCGGGCGGTTCTGCGCGCAGCATTGCCTTTGCCATTGCCGAGGAGCGACCTGAAGAAATTGGCATCTTGGCGCGTAACGTGATGATGGCGATGCAGCTGGCGCGCAACCTAACCCTTAACAAAAAAAATCCCAAAGTTAGGCTCTATTTCCGACCGGTTGAAAATCGAGCACGCAGCAGTTTAGCGGACTTCTTGCCGCATAGCGGGCTCAAGTGGAGCAGCCACCTTTTAACTGACCCTGAAGAATTGGCAAGTTATGATCTGGTGATCAATACCACACCGTTAGGCATGCGGGGCTCGGAATTCTCCCGCCAGAGCCCTTTGGCATTGCACGAGCTCGCCAAACACCAAACTGTTTTTGACATCGTCTATAACCCCGCACAGACTCCGCTTTTGCGTCTGGCACGTAAGCGTGGTTGCCGTACGGTACTTGGCTACAAAATGCTGCTTTATCAAGGAGCATTGCAATTTGAACTTTTCACGGGCAAGCCGGCGCCGGTCAACGTCATGGAGAAGGCATTGTTACGCGAAATCCGCAAAGTTTCCTGATGGCACGGCGCAGGAAAAAATCCTCGGCCAAAAAAACGCAGTGGAGGGTGCCGCAGCATCCACGCATCGCACTCATTGGTTTCCGCGGCATTGGCAAAACTGCCATCGCGCGTCGGCTGGCTGAGCTTTGGCAGATGCCACTTTGCTCGCTCGACGAGCAGATTGAAAAAAAGCAGCAGTTAACTATCGAGCAGATTGTCCAAAACCAGGGTTGGCCGTATTTCCGCGAATTAGAGTATCAAGAACTTTTGGCTGCAACAACGCAAGAAAAATTGCTTTTAGACTGTGGTGGTGGGATTGTCGAGGAAGCAGATGGCAGCCGTAGCGAACGCAAGCTCGCTCTCCTGCGCGACCATTTTTTCTGCATTTACATCACGGCGAGTGAAGATAAGATATTGCAGCGCCTGCAAAATTTGGCGCGCAACGCCTCGCGGCCGGCGCTGCCACAAAGCGACAGCCCGGAGGCGCTGTTGCAAGTTTTCCGCCGCCGAGAACCGTGGTATCTCGAGGTGGCCGACGCCGTGGTCGATGTCTCCGACACCATCGTTCCGGAAAGTGTGCAGCGCATCGCGCAGCTTTTTAAGTGATTTAAAAGCGGAGTTGTCGAATCCGGGGAGAAATCGTAAACCGCAAGCGGATTTAGCCAATCGCGGGCTATAGAACTTTTCATAGGGTTTAGGCTAGGCAAAGACACTATGCCAGCGCTTGTTGACTATTGCAAGAAATCATCGATGATGCGTTGTAATTCCGCAATGTCTTATTTTCCCACACGCGCTTTAGCTAGCGCTGAAAAGTCGCTTTCAGGCATTCGATTTTACCATTATGTCCGACGTGCGAACCTTAATAAAAGCCGGATTTTTTCCGCTTTTGCAGATGATTTGAAAAACAAAAAGTAGTCGACAGTTTAAAAAAGGTTATATAGTCATGACCATGGTCACTTTACGGGAGTCGGAATCTACTGGCATGGCAGAAGCCGGCACCGGAGCACAGGGGATTTCCAAAGCACAACTCAAAGCACGTATGCTCGAGATTTTTCGCCGCTTGGAGCGTGAAGGCAATGAGCTCATCGTCACTGACCGCGGCCGGCCAGTGCTCCGGATTACCCCCATTCGCAAAAAGATTCCCGCCGAAGTGCTTTTTGCCAAAGAGCGTAAAGCCATCGCCGAGGGAAAAATGCCTTTCCCCACGCGAGAACAACTCTTGGCGCCGTTGGATTCCTCGGATTATGAGGTCAATACAGACTGGAGCCTTTTTCAGAATAACAAAGCCAAAAAACGTGCCAAGCGGTGATCCTGCTGGATACGCACACCCTGCTCTGGTATACGCATAAGCCTGAGGAGCTGTCGCCGGCGGCATTGGCTGCAGTGGAAAAAGCACGCTCGGCAGTTGCCTATGTCTCGGCTGCCACTTTTTGGGAAATTGCCCTCAAGGTCGCCAAAGGCCAACTGCCCTATGTTTTGGGTCTACCAGGCTATCGCCATGCATTGGAAAAATTGGGTTTTCTTGTATTTTTGCCTGTCGATGAGTTTACTTTCATCGATGCGGTGATGCTCAAAATCCCGCATCGCGATCCCGTGGACCGCATCCTCATCGCCACCGCCCGGCGGAAAAACCTCAAAATTGTTAGCTGCGATCCCATCATCCGCAAGCACTACCGCCGCACCGTGTGGTAGTGCACTTTTAGATGACGTAATCACCGTCAAAAGTTTGCACATTCTGCACGCGGTAATACACTTTCATCCCTGCGGTAAGTCCGAGCGCCTTACCCGTCTCGTAGCTAATTTCTGCCTCGACCAATTGCCCAGTCTTGTCGTCGAGTAGGGTGACCCGGGTGAAGCGGCCCAAGGGATGGACCTCTTCGACAGTCGCTGCGAAATCAGTGGGAAACTTTTGTATGGCATCGATCTCAATTTCATGGGGTCGGACATAGCCCAAGCCTTTAACGCCCTCGAGCCTGCCATGGAACAAATTGACGTTGCCCATGAATTGCAAGACGAAAGCGGTTTTGGGATGGCGATAGACCTCATCGGGGGTACCGATCTGCTCCACCTTGCCCTTATTTAAGATGGCCACCCGGTCTGCCACTTCCAAGGCCTCCTCCTGATCGTGCGTCACAAAGACACTGGTGATATGGATTTCATCATGCAGCCGGCGTAGCCAGCGGCGTAGTTCTTTGCGCACTTGCGCGTCGAGCGCGCCAAAGGGTTCATCGAGCAAAAGAACGCGCGGCTGCACGGCCAGCGCCCTGGCCAAAGCCACACGCTGCCTTTGTCCGCCGGAAAGTTCGTGCGGATAACGCGTTTCCAGGTTGGCAAGTTGGACCAGTGAGAGGAGCTCCATCACGCGCTCGCGGATTTCTTTTTTGCTCAATCTCTCTTTGCCGCGCCGTACTTTGAGGCCAAAGGCCACGTTGTCAAAAATTGTCATGTGGCGGAACAGGGCATAGTGTTGGAAAACAAAACCAACGTTACGTTCTCGCGCAGAAAGTTCACGCACATCGACCCCATCAAAACGGATCACCCCAGAATCTGGAAATTCTAATCCCGCGATGGTGCGCAGCAGGGTCGTTTTGCCGCAACCCGAGGGGCCAAGCAACGCCAGCAGCTCGCCATGTTGCACCGTGATCGAAACAGAGTCGAGGGCGCGGAAGTTACCAAAATTTTTGGTGATATTTTCAAGTTCGATACGCATGTTCTGTGACTACATGACGCGGCGTGATGCCAGGTGTGTGTGCAGTTCAATGAGTGTTTTCACCACTAGGGTCACAAGGGCCAATAGCGCCAGCAATGAGGCGACGGCAAATGCGGCCGTGAAATTGTATTCGTTGTAAAGGATTTCCACATGCAGTGGCAACGTAGTAGTTTCACCCCGGATATGGCCTGATACCACCGAGACCGCGCCAAATTCTCCCATAGCACGGGCATTGCACAGGATGACGCCGTAAAGCAACCCCCAGCGGATATTGGGCAAAGTGACATGCCAGAACATGCGGAACGGGGATGCCCCCAAAAGCAGTGCGGCCTCCTCCTCACTTTTACCCTGTTCCTCCATGAGCGGAATGAGCTCACGCGCGATGAAGGGGAAAGTAACAAAAATTGTTGCCAAAATTATTCCCGGAACAGCAAAGATGATTTTTAGTCCTGCACTTTGTAATGTTGGACCAAACAGCCCCTGCAATCCGAAAAGTAGCACGAAGATGAGGCCAGAGATTACGGGAGAGACAGCAAACGGTAGATCAATGAGGGCAACCAGGATACTTTTGCCACGGAAGTTGAACTTGGCAATGGCATAGGCCGCAGCAATGCCGAAGATCAGGTTGAGTGGCACCGCAAAAGCAGCAGCAAGCAATGTCAACCGTACAGAAGCGAGGGTGACGGGGTCACGCAGTGCCTCAAAATAAAATTCCACTCCTTTGCGAAAGGCTTGGCTAAAAATTTCCGCCAGTGGTAAGACAAATAGCAAAAAGACGATCACAATAGTGAAGCCCAAAAAAAATAGTCGCAGCCAAAGCGGGTCTTGCAGATAGCGATTTCTGGGATTGCTCATCATCCTTTCTTTTGCCGCTCTTGTAAGTAGTTTAGCAAAATTAGCAGCGTAAAGGATGCTGTGAGAACAAGTGTGGCCACAGCAGTAGCTCCGGCAACATCGTGCTGTTCCAGTTTAGTGGCAATGATCAGGGGAGCGACCTCGGTCTTAAAAGGAATATTGCCTGCAATGAAAATGACGCTCCCATATTCTCCGAGGGCACGGGAAAACGCCATGATCGTCCCAGAGAAAAGTGCCGGTAGCACAGAGGGCAGCACCACATACCAGATCGTCTGCCAGCGGCTGGCACCGAGGCTGAGTGCTGCCTCTTCGACTTCTTGCTCAAAATCTTCCAACACCGGTTGTAATGAGCGCACGACAAATGGCAGTCCGATGAAGATCAGGGCCACCGTGATGCCCAAGGGCGTGTAGGCAATGCGTATGCCCAGCCGTGCAAATAGTGAACCCACGACACCGTTTTCGGCACAGATGGCTGTAAGCGCAATCCCCGCCACCGCGGTCGGCAGCGCAAACGGTAAATCGATCAGGGTATCCAGAAGCCGCTTGCCGAAAAAATCGTAACGTGCCAACACCCAAGCAATGGCAAAGCCTGCCGGCATAGAGAAAAGGGCAGCAGCCGCGGCGGTGCTAAAACTCAGCTTAAGAGAGCTCAGCACACGCGGAGAAAATGCATGGTGGCTAAACTCTTGCCAGCCCGAAGCGAAGCCCTTGGCCAGCAAAGTGCCTAAGGGCAAAATTACCACAAGCATGAGATAAAACAGTGTGTATAGAAAGCATGGCCAAAATCCAGGTAGAATCGACGGCTCACGGAAGTGCCAGCGTCTATTGGGACTTGGCATAGATCTGGTCAAAAATGCCGCCATCGGCAAAGTGCTTTTGATTGGCGGCATCCCACCCGCCATGGTCTGCGATAGTGTAGAGTTTTAGTGGTCGGATGTGGGAAAACTCGCGGGCGATTTTTTCGTTGCGTGGTCGGAAATAATGCTTTCCGGCAAGGCGCTGCCCTTCATCAGAAAACAGGTATTCGAGATAGGCTCGGGCAAGTTCCAAATTGCCCTTTTTTTGCGCGACCACTTCGACCACGGCGACACAGGGCTCAGCCAGGATACTCAACGAGGGCAGGACAATCTCAAATTGTTCTGGGAATTCGCGTAGTACAAGATAGGCCTCGTTTTCCCAAGCCAAGAGCACATCGCCCAGCCGGCGTTGTGTGAAGCTGGTTGTGGCGCCGCGTGCGCCCGTATCAAGCACCACGACATTCCGGTAAAGCGCCGCGATGAAGTTGCGGGACTGTGCTTCACTGTACCGCAGTTTTTTTTCGGCAAAAAGCCAGGCGGCAAGGTAGTTCCAGCGCGCACCACCAGAGGTCTTAGGGTTAGGCGTGATTACACCAATTCCTGGCTTAATCAGGTCGTCCCAATCTTTAATTCCTTTGGGATTGCCGCGGC
>JANWWX010000052.1 GCA_025057195.1 Leptospiraceae bacterium
GCTCGAGCTGGTCAACCTCGACAAAAATCCCAACGTCGATTATCTTTCTGGCTCGATGACCGAAGCAATGGAAGAAAAGCTTTCGAGCAAGTTTGCCTACCAAAAGGCCGACAAGCAACAGTTAGACCAGGTCGCCGAGGCGAATTTTCTCTACAAAGATGATTTTGCCACCAAATCGGTTGCGCTCAACCTCGGACTTTTGGCCAAGCAAGATGTCGTGATTGCCGGTGGCTTCACCGTGCGCAAGGGTAATAAAGGTGAAGAGCTCCATACAACCGTGCGGATTTTTGACGTGCCGCAGAAAAAAGTCGTGGCTGAAATAAAAGAAAAAAGCCCAATCGACAACACAATTTTTGAGTCGGTCGATAAGATCACCAACAAAATTGTTGATGCAGCTAAGGCAGTGCTGCCAACCAAAGAAGAATGGCAGCGCGGCGGAGGAAAAGCTGCATCCAGACCGTGGTTCAACAACTGGTCGCTGGCACTCGCTGCCGGGGGAGGTCTCTATGCGCTCGACTATGCCGATCGCATCCAGGCGATTCCCCCGGCATTGCGCTTTTCACTCAACGCCAATTTGCCATTGATCGCCGAGCGGATGACGCTGGCCTTGGCAGGGGTCTATCTCAACGACAGGCCAATCGCCGGCAAGAATCCGGCACTCGAAGGTCTCGATGTCACCACCACCACGCTCATGCCAGGACTGTGGCTGGGCTATCGCTGGGAGCGCAACAAGTGGGCGTTTGGTCCCCGCCTGGGTGGGGGCTATGCCCTGCAGTCGATCAAAGTCACTGGACTCAGGAACGAAAACCTCAGCAACATGATGCCGTTTGCTGGCGCGGCGTTCGATATCTTGTTCAAAGTCAGCTCTAGTCTCGATGTGTCTTTGAGCTGGGAAAGCGCAGCACAACTGCAGGGCGGCAAGACCACCTTGCTCAATCTGGCCTTTTTGGGCCTCAATTTCCGGCTTTAGCTCCATTCAAAAGTAGTTATACCAGAGACCAGAGGGCAAAAACTCCCCCTGCCCTCTGGTGATTCCCTAACCAAAATTCCTTAACTCCAAAAACTTGACACTGGCGTCAAGTTTATGCGGATGCTCCATGCACCATAAAATATCGGCCATTTTCTTGGCAGTCTCGCTTTTTGCAAGGATTCTGGCAGTAGCACCAAACCAGATGGCGGCGGATTTCAACGATGGCATCCAAAAGGGCAACCTGAAGCTTGCGCTTGGCTGGTCCCAGGAAAACCATGAGCCCTATCGTGCGCAGTTGTTGCAAGGGCAGTTCGAATTCTTCGCAACCGACTATTTCGGGGTGCGCGGCAATGCTGCGTTGCCCCTCTCGCTGGCTGCCCCGGGCATGCAATACTACCCACTTACGCTGGGGATGGCACTGCACTTTTTGCCCCGGCACGCTGTGGATTTCTTTGCCGGCGCAGACGCAGGGTTTGTCTATTTTGGGACCTCCCAGCTCAGGGCTAATTGGTCCACACGGATTACGGCCATCGCGGGAATGAGCCTCTATTTTTGGGGAGCGTTTTTTTTGGAGGCGGAAGCCGGTTACAGCGTATTGCAGTATGCCAGAGATACCGCCGCAGACCTGAGCGCACCGACTTACAGAGTCCGTATTGGGTTTTACCTATGACCAGACAGTGTTGCTTGTGGGCAATTTTGCTTCTGGCTTTCGTGTCTGGCTGTAGTTCGATCCCCCTACAAGGTGAGCGGCACCGGGTCACAACCGCAGACGACTGGACGCTCATTATCGAACACTTCCCCAGCCTGAACAATACGCTTAAAAGAAAATATCCTGTGCTGATTTGCCCTGGTCTGGGTGCAAACCGAGAATACTTCAAACTCAAGGATGAGGATTCGTTAGTGCGCCAGCTCCAGCGCGCAGGCTACGATGTCTGGCTGATGGACCTACGGGGGCGCAGGGAAGCCGATGAAACTGGCTACTGGTTTGGCAAACATACATATTCCTATAACGTGGATGACTACATTCGCCATGACCTCGACGCCGCACTGCAGTATGTTTTGTCCAAAACCGGCGCTGAAAAGGTCAACTACATCGGCCACAGCATGGGTGGTATCATCATGTATGCGCGGCTGGGCACACTTGCTGAAAAGCGGGTGGCCAACTTCGTCGCTATTGCCTCACCCCTCAGCCTGCTACCATTCAACGAATGGACATTCAAACTGTACCGCATGCGCGGGGGCATGGTGCTGCTCCCGGTTTTGCCCCTCCGCCCTGGGGCGTATCTGGCAAGCTTTGTGCCTGAGAGCGTTTATGCTCCTTTTGCCAACGCCTTTTACCATCCGGAAAACACCGAGGCAAAAGTAAAGACACAGCTTTTGCGCAACGTGGTAAATAACATCAGCAAAAACGAAATCCGCCAGTTCATCCACATGGCAGAAAACGCCGGGCTACATTCTGCTGATGGCACAACGAATTATCGCGATGCCTTAAAAAACGTGACTATCCCAGTATATCTCCTTGCGGCACGCCGCGACGAACTCGCTGACCCCGCAACTGTACGCGATGTCTTTGAGCGGCTTGGCTCTAAAGATAAAACATTCGAAATATTTTCGCGCGGCGAGGGATATTCCGAAGACTACGGACACACCGACATCATCTTCGGCAAAAAGGCGCACCAGGAAGTGCACCCGCGCATTATCGCCTGGCTGGATAAAAGAAACTGAGACCGCCCAAACCCTTTGCGCTTGCCGGGCTGATTGCGGAATTTAAGGTTACACATGGACAGGTTTTCGTGGCGTGGGGCTGTCATCATCACACTTATCCTCGTTGCAGCCTTCAGCCGAATCATCCCGCATCCGCCCAATTTTTCGCCACTCAACACCATAGCGCTTTTTGGTGCAGCCTATTTCCCCAGGCCATTTGTGGCGATCGCTGTGCCTTTGGCCGCAACCTGGCTCAGCGACCTTTTTCTCAACAATGTCACCTACGCCCAAGCCAACCAGCCATTCGTCTGGGGCTATCCCGGCATGCTGTGGCAGTATGCAGCATACGTTTTGATCGCCGCGTGGGGGCTGTGGCTTTTCCGGCGTGGAACGGGTTTCTGGCACATTGCCACGGCCAGCCTCAGTGCTGGACTCATCTTTTTTGTGGTCTCTAACTTTGGCGTCTGGGCCAGCGGTGGACTTTATCCGCAAACCATTTCCGGCCTCATCGCCTGCTATGTGGCGGCATTGCCCTTTTACCAAGGAACATTGCTCGGTGATATTTTTTATGCTGTGCTGCTTTTCGGTGGGTTCCATCTGGCACAAAAAAAGATTCCCCAACTACAAGAAAAGACCCGCGCCAGCACCTGAACTGGTATCGCATCGGCATGGCCCTAAAATGCCCCGCACGAAAAGGAACAGCCGAAAGACCACAGCCAACAGGAAGTCCTGAACGGTTTGTCCAAACCTAGTCCCATAAGCCATGAAAGTCGATTTTTTTGATGCCCATCGATACGACCGGGAAGCCTTCGAAAAGGCCAATAGCCAATACCAATTCGATATCCGTTATCTGGAAAATCGCCTGAACAGTGAGACTGTTTCTCTGGTTCGGCCACAAAGTGTGGTCTGTGTTTTTGTCAACGACCACGTGGATGGCAAAGTGTTGCAGGCGCTCCATAGCAAAAACGTGCAGTTAGTCGCATTGCGTTGTGCTGGCTTTAACAATGTCGATCTCAAAACAGCCAAGCAGTTAGGAATCCATGTCGTGCGTGTTCCCGAATATTCCCCTCATGCCGTGGCAGAACATGCGTTGGCTTTGATCCTCACCCTCAACCGCAAGACACACCGTGCCTACCATCGGGTGCGCGATGGCAATTTTTCCCTCGATGGCTTGGTCGGATTCGATATTTATGGCAAGACTGTTGGTGTCGTCGGCACCGGCCGCATCGGCACTGCCTTCGCCAAGATCCTGCTGGGGATGGGCGCACGGGTCATTGCCTATGACCTGCAACCCAGTGAAGAACTTAAACAGCGCGGTGTGCTCTACGAATCATTCGCTAATGTGCTGGCACAATCAGACATCCTGTCACTGCATGTACCGCTCACGCCACAGACATACCACATGATCAACCGCGACACCCTCGCGCTAACTAAACGGGGGCTGATGCTGATCAATACTGGTAGGGGTGGTCTGATCGATACCAAAGCATTGATTGAGAACCTCAAGTCTGGACACCTGGGGAGCGCAGGGCTCGATGTCTATGAAGAAGAGGAAGGTATCTTCTTTGCAGACCACTCCGGTGAAATCTTGGCTGACGACCAATTGGCACGGCTGCTCACTTTTCCCAATGTCTTGATCACCTCACACCAGGCTTTCTTGACCCATGAGGCTTTGGCCAATATTGCGCAGACAACACTCAACAGCATCAGCGATTATGCCGCAGGCAGGCCATTGGTGCATGCACTGGCATGAAGCCGCTTGTCCACATTTCCAATGCTATGGTTTTTACCCACAGTTGGGTAGATGAATACCCAAGCGCAAGCAAAGTTAAAGCTTTTTAATGTTTTGCGTTGCTTGGCAAACTAATGGACTATAGATTTCCATATCCCAATGGACCTGGACAATGGTGATGCCCTCACTGCCGTCGTTGTGCATTCAGGAGCAATGGCAAAAAAGAGTTTTTTATCTTTTGTTAAGCTAAAAAAAATAAACATTGCGTGCAGGCTTTAGTATATTAGCAGCGATGGTGGATGCGACTGTTGCCGAACTCGGTGGCGGTTACAAATATGGCTTTGTCACCGACATTGAATCCGAAACGCTGCCGGCTGGATTGACCGAAGAGACCATCCGAAAGATTTCGGCCTTGAAAGACGAGCCGGAATTTTTGCTGGAGTGGCGGCTGCGCGCCTTTCGTGCTTGGCAGCAGATGAAAGAGCCGCACTGGGCAGAAGTCACCTACCCACCGATTGACTACCAGAGCATCAGTTACTTTTCGCGCCCTAAAAAAAAGCTCAAGTCGCTCGAGGAAGCCGATCCCAAGCTGCTCGAGACTTTTAACCGGCTCGGCATCCCACTGACTGAGCAAAAATTTTTAGCCAATGTCGAGGGTGCAGAGGTCAACAGCCGCCCGCTGACACCAGTTGCAGTCGATGCGGTTTTTGATAGCGTTTCGGTGGTGACGACCTACCGCGAAACACTAGCCAAGCTGGGCATCATCTTCTGCTCTTTTTCAGAGGCGGTGCGCGAGCACCCGGAGCTAGTGCGCGAGTATTTGGGTTCAGTGGTGCCGATCCGCGACAACTTCTTTAGCGCACTCAATAGCGCCGTCTTTAGCGACGGCTCTTTTGTCTATGTGCCACCGGGGGTGCGCTGCCCGATGGAGCTTTCCACGTACTTCCGGATCAACTCGGCCAATACTGGGCAATTTGAACGCACGCTGATCATTGCCGACAAAGGGAGCTATGTCAGCTACCTGGAAGGCTGCACCGCACCGCAGCGCGATGAAAACCAGTTACACGCCGCCGTCGTCGAGTTAATTGCCTTGGAAGGGGCCCATATCAAATACTCGACAGTACAAAATTGGTACCCAGGGGACGCCGAAGGGCGTGGGGGTATCTATAACTTTGTGACCAAGCGAGGACTGTGCAAAGGAGCTTACTCACGCATCTCGTGGACACAGGTGGAAACTGGCTCTGCGATCACCTGGAAATATCCGAGCTGTATCCTCAAGGGCGACCATTCGCGCGGTGAGTTCTATTCGGTGGCATTCACTGGCAATTACCAGCAGGCCGACACCGGCACCAAGATGATCCATCTCGGCCGCAACACGCGCAGCACCATTATCTCCAAAGGCATTTCGGCGGGTCATGGCAGGAACACCTACCGTGGCCTGGTGCGCATTGCGCAGAGTGCGGAGAATGCGCGCAACTACACCCGCTGCGACTCGCTGATCTTGGGCGACCGCGCTGCGGCACACACCTATCCGGTGATCGACGCCAAAAACCCGCGTGCGCAGGTGGAGCACGAAGCCACGACCTCGAAAGTTAGCGACACGCAGCTTTATTTTTTGCGCCAGCGCGGTCTCAGCGAAGAGGATGCCGTGCACCTCGTTGTCAACGGCTTTTGTAAAGAAGTCTTCCGCGAGCTACCGATGGAATTTGCGGTCGAGGCGCAGAAGCTGCTCGAGATCAGCTTGGAAGATGCCAATGGTTGAAACCGCCAGCGAAGCTATTGCCAGCGCCGAACAGGCGACTGCGCTGCTTGCAATCCACAACCTCCATGTCCAAACTGCAGAACGGGAAATCCTCAAAGGGATCCATCTCACCATCCGGCCAGGAGAAATCCATGCGATCATGGGACCCAACGGCTCGGGCAAAAGCACGCTCGCGCATGTCTTAGCTGGAAATCCAGGTTTCACGGTGACTGTGGGCAGCGTCTTTTTTAACGGCAACGATCTTTTGGCCATGGCCATCGAAGAAAGGGCACGCGCCGGGCTTTTTGTCGCGTTCCAATACCCACCAGAAATCCCAGGGGTAAACAATATGCAGTACTTACGCACGGCGGTCAATACGGTGCGCAAATCCCGTGGGCAGAGTGAGCTTTCGGCAGCAGAATTCCTCTCCCGTGTGCGGACAATCCTCAAAGAACTGGGGATGCCAGAAGAGATGGTCCGCCGTTCGCTCAACGAAGGCTTCTCCGGGGGTGAAAAAAAGAAAAACGAAATCCTGCAGATGGCGATGCTTGAACCGCGTTTGATGGTGTTGGATGAAATTGACTCTGGCTTGGACGTGGACGCACTCGAGCTGGTCGCACGCTGCGCGCTGCGTGTTTTTGAAGACAAGCGCTCTGAGCGCAGCCTTGTTGTCATCACCCACTATTCGCGCATCCTGCGCTACATCAAACCCCAATACGTTCACGTGCTTGCGGACGGGAAAATCGTCGAGTCGGGTGGCATTGCCGTCGCCGAGCGCATCGAAGAAAAAGGCTATGGCTGAAACCCCAGCTGTGCAGGAAGCCACTTTAGAACTGCACCGTATTCCCAACGGTGCTATGTCTAAAGAGAGCAAGCTATTGGTACTAAAGGACAACCCGCATTTTGTTCTGCCGGAAAGCACTCAAACCACAGAAACGGTGGCATTCCAAGTCTCGGGCAAAAACTGTGCCTTTATCGTGTTGCCGGAGACTGCGGCCAAGCAGGCATGGCACCTAAAAGCCGGATGTGAACTGGACTGCTTTTTCTTAGCGCGTGGCTTTACGGCAACAACCGAAGTCCATTTTACTCTTGAACCACAAAGCCGCTTGCGCGTCTTCAGTCTATTGGAAGATTGCAACCTCAACTGGCAGGCAAAAGCGGAGTTGGCCGGTGAGGCTGCCGCTTTTTTTTATGGCCTCACACGCACTGCAGGCAATGCCCAGACAAAAATCGCACTTGTGGTAAAGCATAGCGGTTGTGGTGGCACAAGTGAGCAGCGCTTTTTTTCCTGCGCTTCGGAAAATTCTGCGATCGAATTCATTGGCCGCATTGTGGTAGAAGCAGGTGCCACGGGTACTAAAGCCCACCAACTCCACCGTGGTCTTTTGCTTTCGCCCGGCGCCCGCATCGCAGCAGAGCCCATCCTCAACATCTTCCACGACGATGTGCGCTGCACGCATGGCGCAACGATTGGCTTCATTGATGAAATGGCTTTGCATTATTTGATGGCACGCGGGATCGCGCGAGCCAAAGCAGAGGCAATGCTCGTTGCCGCATTTGCTGGCCAGTTCGCAGCACTTTTACCGGACGAAGCGAAGACATTTTATGGTTTTGAAAGCAGCGACCACTGAACTCTCACCAGACGAACTGCTGCGCGAAAATATCATCGCGGCGTTACGCACCTGCTACGATCCCGAAATACCAGTCAATGTCTATGACCTGGGTCTGATTTA
>JANWWX010000053.1 GCA_025057195.1 Leptospiraceae bacterium
TGGCTTCAGGTATAATTCTTACCAAGGACGTTCCTACATTTTTTACGGTGGCAGTTTGGGGATCGGCATCACCTCAGCAGCCTCTGCCAACCGGATTATCACGGGAGAAACAGGCACCACCCGCTTTGGGCGGGGCAACACGCTATGCGACTTCAACGGGGATGGCTATGCTGACCTGGCTGTTTCGGCAACCGCCTTCGGGACCGACCAAGGCAGGGCATATGTGTTCCATGGCGGCACCACCGGCATCACCGCCACCGACGCTGCGAGTGCTAACCGGATCATCACCGGTACTTCACCCGAAAACTTTTCTAGTCCTCTTAACTGTGGGGACGTGAATAACGATGGCTATGCCGATCTCTTGGCCGGTGCTATAGGCTACGGTGCCAACGTTGGTAGGGCATACCTTTTTTATGGTTCGAGTTCTGGCATCACAGCGACGACGGCTGGAGGGGCCAACGCCACATTTACTGGCGAAGCGGCAAACGGCCAATTGAGCCTGGCGATCACCCTTGGCGATTATGATGGCGATAGCCACACCGATATTGTGCTGGGTGCCCCCGCCGCAGTGACGAATAGCGGCCGAGCGTACGCTGTTTACGGCAGCGCCACGCCTTTCAGCGGCAATACCACCGTTGTCCATACCGCAAACACGATAATCCAGGGTGGAACTAATGATAACATGGGTGGTGCCTTTGCCACTGGTGATTTCAACGGGGATGGCGCTACTGACCTCGCCATGGGTGGTTATGGCACTGCCAGCATCCAAAGCCGGATGCATGTTTTTTACGGATCTATAGGGGTACAAAATCTGAAAAACAATTCAGGCCCAATCCAGACAACGGTCACCGAAACTAACATTGGCTATTTCCTGACGACTTCGATTGTCAGCGGTGACCTCAATGCCGATGGCAAGGACGAACTCTGTGTGGGTGCACATGGTGGGACGTTGGCCAATGGTTATGTTGCGGTCTTTTTTGGCTCGTCCTCACTCCTGACAGCCACTGCCCCATCGCATGCTGGTTATTCGCGTTCGGGCAGTGGCTTGGTTGCTGCAGGAGAACAATTTGGCCGGGCGGTTGGCATCATCGATGTCAATGGCGATGGCTATGGCGATCTTTTGGTGGGCGCCAATTTAGTTGCGCCAAGCAACACCGGCAAAGTGTTCATTTTCCATGGCTCGGCTTCTGGACCGGCAGCCACTCCCAACACCACCATCACTGGTGATTCCGGTACAGAATTCGGTATTTCGTTCGGCCGCTGAAATAACACTCAAGTATCGCTTGGCGTGTTTATCCCCATTGAGTGCACAAAAGCACCTGGGCTAAAACTCGACATGCATCCCTTACCGTAAACGGCAGTGCAGCTTAGGATTCCCCTGCAAAAGGCAT
This sequence comes from Leptospiraceae bacterium, assembly GCA_025057195.1. Lineage (GTDB taxonomy): Bacteria > Spirochaetota > Leptospiria > Turneriellales > Turneriellaceae > JANWWX01. The sequence continues at coordinate 1,392 of JANWWX010000053.1, forward strand.
GTACTCCCGCAAATCTTCGGGAATATCCTGCCAAGGGGGTTTTTCGCCTTCGCGCCAGTACCAGAAGAAGAGTTTTTCGACCAAATACCCCGCCACAGGGTCCCACCGCGAGGGTTCTTGGTAATAGTTAATCGCAAAAAAGCGTTTCAGCGAACGCCGCGCGGGTTTCAGCCACAAAAGGATCAGCCCATAAACCAGCGACGAGACACTCACCCGCAGCGCCGAGGCAACACAAAGTAGCGCGTCGTGCTCTTCCGGCGTAAATCGGGTGGTGACGATGCGGTACGGTCCCTCGGCGTCGTTATAGGAGCGGGTGACGCCGCGGCGGATAGGGTTGCGCATCTTGAGCCGCAAGAAACGCGCGGCGAAGCGCATGATCTCGCGTTGGTGTTTTTGCCAGTGTTCTGCGACTTTTTCTGGCAGGCTGACGCTGGTGGTATGCAGGTTTTTGGTTTTCATAGTCCCTCTATATATTAAATACCACAAAATCGCGGAATTTTTTCACTATTTTGGGAAAATTTTCGGGGGAAAGCTTATTGGGCTTTGGCATAGCACCTAAGCCCTATGGCTCAGGGCTTTTTCCCCAATTTGGCGACTTAAAGTGTGGCATAACCCTAAAAGGCTTGACGGGATGTTGGGTTTTTGTGCGGTGCACAATAAATGGCCAAAAAAGTTTTGCAGTGTCAAAAAAGCCCACGATTTCCTTGGCGCCCCCTGGCCCTCTTTGTCGGCTTTGCTGGCATTGCTCTTACGGCAGGGTGGGTCTCAGCCTACCCCCGCTGGCAACGCCACGCCAGCGAGAATGGGATCTATGCTTACTTAAACGAAAAATTTCCGGAGAAAAGATCCATAGATCCGCAAGAGCTGGCGAGAATCCTTTACCAGGAGGCGAGAAAAATTCGGTTGGAGCAGGCTGGGGACGGCAGGCGCTTCGACCGCACGGCGCTGCTTTTGGCGATCATCCAAGTCGAAAGCGAATTCAATCCCCGTGCCCGATCGCTGGTGGGGGCACGCGGCCTGATGCAGCTCATGCCGGCGACCGCTGCGATTTTAAGTGGGCGCAACCTCGCGGTGCACGAGCTGACCGATGCACATACCAACATTGTTTTGGGTGTGCAATATCTCAACGCGATGATTCAGGAAATGGGAGAGGTGCACAAGGCGCTTTTGGCTTATAACGCTGGACCGGCGGCTGTCCGGCGTTACGGTGGGGTCAATAGCTACTACGAGCACGTGCTGCGTGTGCACGACCAGTTCCTTGAATTTTGCCGGCAAAGCAGAAGACCGTCCTTTACCATTGCCCGGCTACGGAGTTAATGGCTATCGAGCTGTGCCTTGTGCACTTGTTGCGCAAGCATGGCTCGGTAGTCCTCTAACTTTTGTTGCAATTGCCGGTCCCCGATCGCCAAAATCTGTGCTGCCAGTAGCCCCGCGTTGCGCGCGCCATTGAGTGCCACTGTGGCGACAGGGATTCCGGCGGGCATCTGCAATATCGAAAGAATGCTGTCCCAGCCGTCCAGCGAGTGGCTTGCGCGGATTGGCACCCCGATCACAGGTAAAGTGGTCAGCGAGGCCACCATACCAGGAAGGTGCGCAGCCCCGCCAGCCCCGGCGATGATCACGGAAAAGCCCTCGCTGCGGGCATTCCGCGCAAATTGGAACATCTTTTCAGGCGTTCGGTGCGCAGAGACCACCTCGGCGTGGCATGGCACACCGAGTTCTTCCAAAATTTCTTTTGCCTCCCGCATGATCTCCCAATCGGAGCGGGAGCCCATGATAACCGCAACTTTTGCCATGGAGCGTGCTAAGAGAATCGGGCACCGTGTCGATGCAATTTGGGCTGCTTTCGTTTTACTGCTGGCCGTGCCCGTATTTTCTGGCCTATGGCTGATGCCAATGAACCACAGTGGTATGCGGTCTATACCAAGCCGCGGGCAGAAAAAAAGCTGCGTGAACACCTTGCACGGCATGCGATCGAACACTACCTGCCGCTGGTACGCCGGCGCAAGAAGTGGTCTGACCGCTACAAGTGGGTTGAAGAGCCCGTTTTCTCTTCGTATGTCTTTGTCAAAATTGCAGCCAGTGAACGTTTGCGCGTGCTGCGCCTGCCCCATGCGGTCTATATCGTCAGCCGGGACAATGCACCACTGCCGATCGCGGAAGAAACCATTACCCTGCTACGCATTGCGGTTGATCGCTTTGCCGAGACGCTCACGGTCAGAAGTAGTAATGACATCGCCAGTGGGGAGCGGGTGCGGGTTATTGCAGGACCTTTTGCCGGCCACGAGGCGACGGTACTGAGCCGGCGCGGCAAGGCCTATGTGGTTGTGAATTTCGCTGCGCTGGAACAGGCTGTTGAAGTGGAAATTCCAGTCAGCAACCTCGAGCGTATCCCTGCAGAGTCGCTCACGCCGTCGTGAGATAATCCAGCCGCATGGGATAGCCCTGTGCGGCAAGGTATTGCTTTAGTTCACCGATGCGTAGTTCACGGTAGTGGAAAAGCGAAGCGGCTAAGGCGGCGCGTGCGCCAGCAGCAAATGCCTGTGCAAAATGCTCCATGCGGCCGGCACCGCCCGAAGCGATCACGGGCACTGGTACAGCCTTACACACTCCTTCAAGAAGGCGTAGATCATAACCGCTGCGGGCACCATCGCGATCCATCGACGTCAAGAGGATCTCGCCAGCACCACGCTCGGCCGCCTCTTGCGCCCAAGAGATCGCATCCCGGCCAGTGGCGGTGCGCCCACCGTGTAAGTACACTTCATAAAAACTCCCGTTGAAGCGCGCATCAATTGCGCAGACGACGCACTGGCTGCCAAAATGCCGGGCACCTTGTTCCAAGAGCGCTGGATTTTCAAAAGCGGCGGTATTGAGTGAAACCTTATCTGCCCCTTCGGCTAGGATGCGCTGCATATCGTCCAGAGTGCGGATGCCGCCACCAACACAAAAAGGAATGAACACACGCTCCGCCACCCGCCGCACTAAGTCGATGAGGATTGCACGGCGATCCGCTGAGGCCGTGATGTCGAGGAATACCAATTCGTCGGCACCCTCACTGTCGTAAAGTTCAGCACAGGCCACTGGGTTCCCGGCGTCACGCAGGTTGACGAACTGCACCCCTTTGACCACACGGCCATCTTTGATGTCTAAGCAAGGGATGATGCGCAGTGCGTTCATCAATAATCGTCTAAGTAGACAAATTTAATGCGTGGGGTTTTAGCCAAAAACTCGCTGTGGATTGCGTCGAGACGCTCGGTGAGTTTTTTTTCTCGCTTGTCTGGGTTGCTATCTGCGACTCGTGCCACCTCTGCTGAAATGCGCGAAAACAGTTCTGGCTGCAATTTTTGTTGCAGCTCCTCGCTCATGACACCTTCGTAATCGAGGGCGCGCAAAAGCCACGGTTCGCGCTGCAACACCAGCAGGCAAATGCCCTGCTCGGCGAGCTGGACGCGGATGCTATAGAGTGCTGGGTCGAAATGCACCTCTCCCGGTTCCACGAGGCAGGTTTCATCGGGTACCGTTTCCACAAGGTGCGGGGCATCGCCGAGCGCATAGATGCAGTGTTCGGTGGCGACGGTCACTGGGAATTTTTTCTGATCGATAAATTCCAAAAAGGCATTGAGGTGTAGCGGATCGCCATGGATGGGAATGATATGGCGTGGCCGCAGGTAGCTCACCAATTTGGCAATATCCCCGCGCCGGCCATGGCCGCTGGTGTGCACGCGCAGTTCGGGAGTGAGCCCAATAACGCGCGCCCCCGCTTCTGCAGCCAGGTTGAGCGACTCATAAATCCTGCCTTCGTTGCCCGGAATCATGCTGGCAGAAAAAATGAGGGTATCACCTTTTTTGAGTTGCATCTTGGGCAGCTCGCCATGCGTCAGTCGCCAAAAAGAGGAGTTCTTGTCCGCCTGGCAACCCGCCACCAACCAAATGGCATCCTGCGCTGAAAAGGATGGCATTTTGTGCTGGTGTAGTGGCAGATCAACTTCGCGCGCGCGGTATGCTGCTTCCCACTGTAGGCGCAACGAACGGCCCAAAAACCCGACCGGGCGTGAGAGCTGGCGTGCCGTACGCACAATGTTTTTGATCCTTTCGATCTGCGAGGCGAAAGTTGTGATGAATACCCGCCCCGGAACACGGCGCAGTAGTGAGGCTAAGGCTTCGTCCACTTCCCGTTCGTCGGCAGTTTCGCCCTCATGTAGCGCACCGGTCGAATCGACGAATAGGAAATCCACTGGCGCATATTTTTTGATATGGGGGACTTTGTGTCTGACCTCCGAGCCACGGAGCTTGAAATCGCTACTGAAATAGATCCGCTTTTTGCCGCTGGCGGTGTTAGTTTCGATGCCCACGGAAAAGCACTGCGGAATGGAGTGCGGCATGAAAAATGTTTCGATACGGAAATTCCCGATTTCGATGGATGAATCCTCTTCGATGAGCTGGAAATCCCAACGCCGGGGATCGATGCCGTGTTCCTCAAGGCGTGCCGTCAGCAATGCGGCAGTAAACGGCGAGGCAAAGATGGGAGTGCCTTTAGGGATAACCTGCACCAAATGGGGCATGGCACCGATGTGGTCTTCATGGCCGTGTGTGAGGAAAATTGCTGTTGGCGGAAAGCCCAAAAGCAGCTGCCGGTTGGGCAGACTCCTCTCCATCCCCGGAGTCTGATGGCTGGCAAAACCGGCGCCGGCGTCTATCCAGATGGTGGTGCTGTGTCGGCTATTTTTGGCTGCGTAATGGAATACAGTGAAATTGGTGCCGAACTTGCCGACCCCACCACCAAAAGCAAAATAGAGCTGGCCTGGCGCAAGCCGCCGTGGGTAGTCAACAATGCCGGCTGGATCAGAGCTGACCTGTGGAACCAAATCCGCCCTCACCCCGTGCGGTCACGCTGAGTTCCGCCTCGACCCATTCGATGTCGTGCGTTTTTTCCAACAAAAACTGTGCAATGCGTTCACCATTTTCGATCGTATAATCGCGTGGTCCTAAATTGATCAACGGCACAAAAATCTCACCGCGGTAGTCCGCATCGATGGTGCCCGGACTGTTGATTGGCGTGACACCGTGGCGCGCCGCCAGGCCTGAGCGCGCGCGCACTGCAATATGATAACCCGTAGGGATCTCCACCGCAATCCCAGTTGGCACGAGCTCAATGCAGCCCCGCCGCAACAGCAGGCTTTGTTCCAGGCAGGCATAGGCATCGTAACCGGCAGAGTGGAGAGTTTGCCGCGCTGGCAACTTTGCCGCTGGACGTATCTTGCGGAATTTAACGCAAACAGCCATTGCTGGTAACCCAGAATTGGCGCTCAGCGCGTAAAGAGATTGCACAGTTATAGCTTTCCGATTGCCCAGCTTCGCTGGGCAGCTAGCGCGTTCTTTGCTTGGCCTATTCCATGACTAAAAGGCAGTTGGAGCCATAGCGATATAGCGCTAGTTCCGGATTTGCTGCCAGGTATTCAGGGTAGAGCACCGGATTTTTTTCGTGCACTTGCATGAGCAAAACAGGGCGCAAACACCCTTGCTCCGGTTGCAAGCTCTTGAATAGACTAACTACTCGTGCAGGATCTTCAGAGGCGTTGCCACCATAAAAATAGGGTGGGTCTGCCCAAATGGCACAGGGCAGATCATGGGTAAAAGCCTCAGGCAAGACCTTGATCGCGCGTGCGCGCACCAAAGTGTAACAGGAGCGTGGGATGTCGAGTTCGTGCAGCGCTTGCTGGATCGCGCTCAATCGCTCAGGGATAATCTCTACAAACACAGCATGCGCGGCACCATGGCTGAGTGCCTCGATTCCCATTTGCCCGCTGCCGGCAAAAAGATCGTAAAAAATCCATTCGCTAGATATATCGAGGCGGTTGCGCAGAATCTGGAAGGCAGCTTCTTTGATGCGTGCCGGTGTCGCGTTGGTGTGTTGGCGGTGTTGTTTTGGCAGTGCGATGGCGCGCCGCCGGTATTTTCCTCCCCCAACGCGCAATGCTACTTTCTTCATGATATCCTCCTTCGTTTGTTGGCTATCGGACGCTTGATGCCATAACGGCGGATTTTTTCATAAAGCGTTTTGCGCGAGATGCCAAGGTGGCGTGCGGCGTCGGTCATCTGCCAGCCATAGCGTTCACACACCGCTTTGATGTAGTGCTGTTCGACGGCATCGAGCGTGAGTACTTTTTCCGTCTCCGCCAAGTTATGGAATAGCGAGTCTGACACCGGTGCTGCCATTTCGCGCAAGAATCTGCGCGCGGCTTCATACGCCTCGGATTTGTCCAGATTGCGCAGCAGAGCAAAGACCGGCATTCCCTTGCTTTTGTGCATTTCGTGCAAGAGATCTAAAGTGAGAAATAGTCCTTTGTAACCACTGGAGATGTCAAATTGTTCGAGCAGGCGGGTGGCTAAAACGGACTTTTCGGCCGTAAGTGGCGCATAATTGCGCTGGCGGATATATTCAGCTGCGATGTGCGGCAAATCCTCTGTGCGCTG
>JANWWX010000054.1 GCA_025057195.1 Leptospiraceae bacterium
GGCACCGACGACGAGAAGGCTGTGGTCGGTAGCATAAGACACCCCTTGTCCTTTGTGTGCGATCGCTTGCGCATTGGCCATTCGTGCCAGGAAGTCAGTCATATTGGGCACTTGGAAGTTGCTGTTGATCGTGTTCTGGAGTGCTTCATCTGCCGCAGCTCCCATACCAGTGTTGACCGTCAACTGTGCCGAGGCAGCAGTGCTCAACAGCAACACCGCTGCTGGTATTCTTATGGTTTTTAACATTCTACCTCCTATCTTCGACCAAGACTTCTTGCCTGGTCCTCAGTTCAAGGCTGCAAACACATTGTCGATTTGAAGTCAAGCATTTTCACTGGCCACCATGAGGCCCGGACTAAATAACTCCAGGTATCGAATCTCTTGACACATTGTGCCGCGCGGGGAATTATGTCACATTGCTGGTTTACCTGCGATGTTGCGCTTTCTCCTTCAGTGCATTATAGATTGGCTCTGTGCGCAGCGCGATGCATTACTAAAGCTCTGGTTTCCGCTGCCTGCCCTGGTACCGGGAGGCGTGGAATATAACCCTTGGCTGCTTTTTGCTGCCGAAGACGAGGGCCGCACTGAAGAGCCGACGGAGTTACGCAAGCGGCGTGAGCGCGAGAAAGGCCGTGTCCCCAAAAGCAATGAAATCCCCGCAGCGTTAGGTACGCTCGCTGGACTCTTGGTGCTTTTTGCGACTGCCAGCTGGCTGCTTTCAGGGCTAACCCGGCTGATCCGGGTTTATGTTGGCAATTTTGCCAGTCTGGGCAATCTCAACATGGCCACGTTAGGTCCTCACGCCCTCAGCTTGGCACGGGACTTCATGCTCATGTTGGTGCCTTTTTTTGCCGCAGTGATGCTTTTGGGGATTGCTGGCAATCTGGTGCAGACCGGCTTTATTTTTTCACTTGAGCCGTTGCGCCCAAAGCTTTCCAATATCGCATTCACTTTCAACCGCATGGTCGAGCGTGTGTTTTTTTCCAAACAGGTCTATGCCAACCTGATAAAGACGCTTGCTAAAATTTTGCTGCTGACGGCTGCGAGTTATTTTGTCATCAGCAGCGACTTTGTCGCGTTGCTCAAGACTGGCAACATGGGGGTCGGCGAGTCGCTGCGGCTTTTGGGTTTCATCGCATTTAAGTTAGCATTAGTGCTGGTGGTGATATTGCTCATCATGGCAATTCCGGATTACTTTTTCCAGCGCTCGCAATTCTTGGAAAGCTTAAAGATGACCAAGCAAGAAGTGAAGCAGGAATACCGCGAGCAAGAAGGGGATCCCCTGATCAAATCCCGCCAGCGCCAGCGCATGCGCGAGGCATTGCGGTTGTCGATGCGCCAGGCGGTGGCCAAGGCAGATCTGGTGATCACCAATCCGGTCCATTACGCCGTGGCCATCCGTTTTGCTTTTGAAGAAGAGGGCATCCCGCCACGGTTGGTCGCCAAGGGTGCAGATGAGTTGGCGCGCATCATCCGCGAAGTTGCCAAGCAACACAACATTCCGATCCACGAGGATAAACCGCTGGCCCGGTTTATTTACGAAAATGTTGAGCTCGACCAGGTGCTCCCGCAGCAGATTCTCGAGCTTTTGGCACAGATTGTGATCTCGATCCCGAGCCTGGAGGCGAAATTTCGGCAGCGTCGGCAGGTCGCATGAGAAAGTGGTACCAAGAAGGCGACATCATGCTGGGCGTCGCCGTGGTGGCGGTGGTGGCGATGCTGGTGCTGCCGTTGCCCGACTTCTTGCTCGATCTATTGCTGGCAGTGAGCATTATGATTTCGCTGGTGGCGCTTTTGACTGCGATGTTTAACCGCGAAATTGCCGACTTTTCGGTTTTTCCCACACTGCTTTTGGTTTCTACGGTCTATCGCCTTGCCCTCAACGTCTCGTCAACTCGGTTGATTTTGGCCAAGGGACCGGCTTTCGACAGTAAACTCATCCGCGCATTCGGCGAATTTGTGGTCGGTAATAACTACGTCATCGGCTTTATTGTCTTCCTGATCTTGGTGTTGGTGCAAATGATTGTGATCACCAAAGGTGCCACCCGGATTGCCGAGGTCGCAGCACGCTTTACCCTCGATGCGCTACCAGGCCGGCAGATGGCCATTGAAGCCGACATCACCGCTGGGCGGATTACAGAGGAAGAAGGCCGTCGCCGCTACGAGAACCTGCGCCGCGAAGTCGACTTTTATGGCCAGATGGATGGTGCAACCAAATTTGTACAAGGCGACGTGCGCGTGGGGTTGGTCATCACTGCGATCAACATCGTTGGCGGACTGATCATCGGTATGGCCATGCGGGGTGAAAGCCTCACCACAGCGCTCAAGACTTACACACTTTTGACGATTGGCGATGGCCTAGTCGCGCAGATCCCATCGCTGCTCATCACCACCGCCACCGGTATGGTGGTCACGCGGGCAGGTGCGCGAGACAAGTTGACCACAGAGTTGGCAACACAAATGTTCCAAAACTCACGCACACTCTATATTACTGCTGCGGCTCTTTTTGGGGCTTCTTTGGTGCCCGGATTTCCCAAACTTTCGCTGTGGGCATTGAGCCTATTTCTGGCATTTGTGGCCTACAACATGCGCCAGCTAAAGCAAGAAGAAGCTAAGAAAAAAGAAGCTATCCAAGAGCAACAAAAGGTTGGCTCAACCGAGCGTTTCTTGGACGAATTAGCAGTGGACCCGATCCGGATTGAGATTGGCTTTAACCTGGTACCGCTGCTCGACCGCAAGCAGGGAGGTACCTTACTCGACCGCATCACGAATTTACGGCAAAAGATGGCTGCAGAACTGGGCATGATTGTGCCGCCCGTGCGAGTCAACGATAATTTGGATTTAGACGGCAACGAATACACCGTTCTGATTGGTGGCATTGAGGTGGCGCGGACCAAAGTCTATCCTGAATATTTGGGTGCGCTGGCGGGTCCGGCTGTGCGCGAGGAACTGCAACCGGCCTCACCGGAGTTGGTAATGACCGATCCTGCCTTCGGCCAGCGGGTAATTTTGATCGATCCGGAAAAAAAACGCGAAGCAGAGGAAAAAGGCTACATCGTGATCGACGCCAGCACGATGATTATCACCCACCTGCAAGAGATCTTCCGCACGTATGCCGCACAGATCATGGGCAGAGAGGAGATTAGGCTGCTTTTAGATAAAACCCGGCAAAAGTATCCCAGCGTGGTGGAAGAGGTAAATAAACTTTTTCCCAACACAGGCACCATCGTTTCCGTCTTACACAACCTGCTGCGCGAGAATGTTTCTATCCGCAATTTCCCTGCCATTTTAGAGACGCTGGCAGACTACGGGCAGAGACTGCAGAACCCGGAGCTTTTGACCGACATTGTGCGGCAACGGTTGGGCCGGCAAATTGTCGCACCGTACTTGGATAAAAATAAAACCCTTTTTGCCGCAGTGCTCGACCCACAGATCGAGTATGACATACGCAGCAACACGACCATCGACGATCGGGATGGCAGGGTTGTTGCACTCGACCCGCACTACCGAGAGAGGTTGCGCGCAGCGTTGCTTGCGGCGTATGGCCAAATGCAGAAAGACGGCCGATTCCCAGTTTTTGTCTGCGGCAGCGATGCGCGGGCGGCGGTTGCCTACATCCTGGCACGCGAAATGCCGACCCGTTCTTTTGCCGTCTTAGCCTATGAGGAATTGCCGCGTGAAATCCGTTTTGTGGAAGCCGCGCGCGTAGCACTGGAGGAAAGCGGGGTGAGCGCCTGATGCAATATTTCACCGAATACGGCGACACGCACGCCGAGGCTTTGGCCAAGGTACGCAGTAAATATGGCAGTGGGCCTGAGGTCTTGATCTCACACCAGCGCGAGGTGCCTGTCAAGACCTTATGGGGCAGACTGACCGGCGCCAAGCGGTGGGAGATCAGTGGTGCTATTTTAGAAAAGAAGCAAACACCTCCACGGGCCAAAGACGATTTGATTGAAAACAAGCTAAAACTGCTGGAGGAAATGCTTAGCCGCACTACCCGTTCCAGCCGGGCGGGTGCAGAAAAGGAATCAATTGTGCGTACGGTGGAACCACCGGCAGAGACAAGGCTGTCTGAGGCCGAGAAGATCAGGTTACGCCGGCTCGAGGCAGAAATTGTCGAGTTGCGCCAGCTTTTGCAACAACAAGGGCTGCCAGAGCTGGATCCAATCTCCGAGCGTGAGTTTATTGCGCTTTTTGATTACTGTGTCGCCATGGGCTTTAGCCGAGACTTTGCCGCCAATTTTGTACTGCGCACGCGGGCTGCCTTGCCTGAAACCGACTACCGGCCACGGCGGAAGGTGCATGCTCGTGCCTGCGAGGTGCTCGCCGAGTACATCCGTACGGCCAACCCGTCAGCACAACGCCTGATTGCAGTGGTCGGGCCCACCGGTGCTGGCAAAACCACAACGCTGGTAAAACTGGCTGTGCGCCTCAGCATCATGGGCAAAAAAAAGGCGGAGCTGGTTACCATTGACAACTACCGTGTGGCCGCAACCGAGCAACTCAAAGTTTATGCGCGCATCATGGATATCCCTTGTCGGGTGTGCCGCACGCCAGAGGAATTGCGGGCGGTGGCGGCAAATAGCGAAGCCGAATATTTGCTCATCGACACCACTGGCACCAGCCCCAGCAATGGTGCCTTGCTCGAGCGGCAGCATCGATTTTTTGAAGCATTGCCAAAGCATGAATTAGAAGTGCATTTGGTAGTTCCGGCAGCGCTGCGGCTGCAGGATACCCGCACAGTCTTCGACACATTTGACCGTTTTGGTTTCAGCCGTATCATCCTCAGCAAGGTGGACGAAAGCCACAGTTTTGCCCCCGTGCTCGAGGTGGCTAATGACTGGCATAGGTCCTTTTCTCTTTTAACTAACGGCCAAGATGTGGCCAAAGATTGGCTTGAGGCCGATAAAATGGCAATGGCAGGTATGCTGCTCAAAAAATGGCTTGATGAACTGGACGCAACTGATCGAAAATAACCTGAGGGACTTCATGGACCAGGCAAGTACGCTCCGGCAGATGGTGGGCAAGGCGGAGCCGGGAACGGCCACGCAGATCATCACCCTTACGAGTGGCAAAGGGGGTGTGGGCAAATCCACGCTTTCGGTCAACCTCGGTCTGGCGCTGGCGGCTGCCGGAAAGAAAGTTTTACTCTTCGATGCCGATTTGGGATTGGCCAACGTCAACGTCCTTTTAGGGGTTGTCCCAAAATTCAACTTATACCATGTCATCAAAGGGCATAAAGAGCTCGAGGACATCATCATCCGTACGCCGGAGGGCTTCGACATCATTGCCGGTGCTTCGGGCTATAGCGTGCTGGCCAACTTGCCAGAAAAAGAACGCAGCAAATTGGTGGCCGCTTTTGAACGCCTGACCGGTTATGACATCATGCTCATCGATACCGGTGCTGGTGTGTCCGCCAATGTTGTTGACTTCACGCTGCCCGCAGATAAAGTTGTGGTCATCACGACACCAGAACCCACCGCGATTACCGATGCCTACGGTATCATTAAATCCATTGTTTTGGTGGCGCCGGATAAAAATATCAAGCTTCTGGTCAATCGCGCCACCTCTTCGTTGGAAGGACGCAAAGTGGCGGAGCGTGTGATCAATATTTCCAGCCAGTTTCTCAACGTGCGGGTGGAAAACTTGGGGTTCATCTATGACGATGACAATGTGGCGAAATCGGTGCGCCGGCAAAAACCCTTTTACCAACTGTTCCCGCATTCCAAGGCGTCTGCGTGTTTGGATATTGTTGCTGCGCGCTTGCTCGAGCAGGAATTGCCGCTACGGCGCGACTCTGGTATTGGGGCGTTTTTCCGTAAAATCTTCAGTCCCGTGATGTGAAATGCCATCGCTTTTTACCGCTGCGCACATCTCGCTCAGCGTGCTGCTCGCGGTGCTCGGTGCTCTGGTTGCCCTAATCTTCACAGCGATTTCCGAAAGTGGGATTATTGCCCTCATTGTCCGGCCGCTGGTCAGTGGGCTTGTGATGTTTGTTTTGGGCAGTGTGCTTTATGCCGTGCTTGCCAAAAAAGTTCCCGAGGTGATTGAGGTCTTCGAGCAGGCACCACAAGAGCCACCACAAGAGGAAACCGGGCCGGAGCCGCAGGATATCCCCGCTGGAGAGGAGCTTACCGACACCACCACTGAATCCAGCATGGAAGGATCTGCCGAGTATCAGGAAACGGAGAAAGCCTCTGTGTCCACGGCGGGTGGTAAATCGAGTGGGGTGCAGGTGACCAAAGATGAAATCATTGTCAACGGCATGCGGTTCAAAAACAACCCCGACGTCATGGCCGAAACGGTGCGCCAGCTGATGGAACAAGACGAAAGCTAAAGCCGCAGCCGCTGCACCAGCAATCGGCCATCCCGCAAATAGATCTGGCGCAAAAGATCTGCCTCGTTGTAGCTGAGTCCCCACAGCCGCTGCAATACCGCAATCTGCCATGAGCGCGGGCGCGCCGACGCGGTCAGAAGCCGTAGTGTTGTTGTAAAATAACCAGGTTTATTGAAAGCATCGTGCGCGTGTTTTTTGAGCACATAAAAATCCTTATCAGGATATAGTCGGCCTAAGGCGGCAAAAATCAGATTGCGCTCGCTGGACTTTTGGTTTTGTGGCAAAGCAATGAGTTCGCGCACACGCTTTTCCATGCGCTCGAGCAGAGCACTGCTTAAGCCATAATGGCGCAGCATTTTTTTGAAATTGGTCCGGACATCATCAGCAGAATACCGTGGATACGGCCTTTCGCGCAGGGTGATGATGTCAGGTTCCTTGGTTGAATGGAGGGGGCTTGCGTGCACCATCTTGCGCGGAGGGCGGGTTGCAACCCCAAATGCCTGTTCGAGTATCCGCACCGAAAGTGCCAATGAGGCACGCACCTCGGCATTATCCACTCTGCGTTCCAAGGCACGGAAAGTCCCTATCAGCCCAACTTCCTTTTTATCCACGGCGTAGCGCGTCAGGTAATCGATGATCGCAATCCGGGCCTCTTTATGGAGGGAACTATCTTGGATTCGGGCAATAAGGTAGTTGCGGTCGTTGCCGTGGGCGGCCAAAATTTGTTCCACAGCCTTATCTTTAATTTCGGGAGCTGCATTGCTGCCTAAGAAATCGAGCAACACCTTTTCGGGATCATCCTCACTGGTTGTGGCTTTCGTGCCTTCAGGTATGGCTTTGGGCGCAGAGAAAAGCTGTTCCACCTGGAACTGGCTTTCCGCCTGCCCGAGCAGGAAAAAAAACGGGAAAGGAATCTGGCTTACTTTTTTACGGCGCAAGATTTTTCCTAATGACTCAATCACGAGTTCGTCTTTTGCTGGATCCTGGCCAAGCTGTTCGCGCAATAGGCGAACGGCGTCGGGATGATCGATTTCCCCTAAGGCCCGTATCTCTTCGCGAGTGAGCGTGCCGTATTCCCGGGCGTTGTGGCGTGCTGCCTCTAACAATTTGGCATCGATTTGGGCTTTATTGTTTTCGTTGCGCTGCTGTAATAGCCCCTCAAAGGCCTCCGCACGCAGGTGGCGGTGCGTGAGGTTTTCGCTGAGCAGGGTTTCAGAACGCGGCGAGGGGATTTTCCCGACTTCCGCCAGAGCCCGTTTTTGCATTTCGACATCGGGATCTTTCTCCTCGTTTTTGATGGTGTGTTCGAGGGCGCGCCAGCCACGCTCTTCGCCCGCTGCGGCACGCTGGCTTGCCTCCTCAAGTTCTGCTTCATTGCGGATCTGGCGGGCACCGCAGTGAAGGCCAAAGGCTAGTACCAGTGCCAAAATCGGCCATGGTATAAATTGCCAGCTTTGTTTATGGAATGC
>JANWWX010000055.1 GCA_025057195.1 Leptospiraceae bacterium
ACGACAGTGGGTGAGGCATTGCGAATGCACCCGGAGGCGGGGCTGGTTTTGGCCAGCTACCACCTTGGTGGTTGCTCGCACTGCGGCATCAATGAGATTGAGACCCTCGAGCAGATTTGCCTCGGCTACGGGGTTCCGCTGGATGCGCTGCTGGCGAGCCTCAACGCACTGCTCGAGGAATAAAACGAATAATCAGTTGACGTAAACTTCCAGCTGCTGGATCTCTTGGATCGGCAGCTCGGAGCGTGCACCACGGGCGTTGAACGACACTATCCGGTCACCCTCGAGGCGGCGCATCTTGGACAGTGTGATCCGTTCGCCGTTCTTGAGTGTTACTTCTAAGTCGAGCCCCTGGTGTTTGACATACTGCGCCAGGATTTTACGGAACTTGTTGCGGCTTGCCGCAATGGATGGTTTACGCATGGACACCTCTCTTTTTTTTAGATTGGCCTCCATGCCGTTGGCCTTGTGGCCACCCTGCCGTCCGTGGCAGAGCAATGTGACATAATCCTTATCGGCAGGGTCCACAAAAACTAAAGCAAAAAAATGCATTTTTTGTTGCCGCCGCGCCTGCGGTATGTTATCTTTACCCCTGATAGCACTCTCGAGACAAGAGTGCTATCAGGTTGATTGGGCTTTTATGACAGAGCGGCAAGGTGAAATACTGAGGGCAATTGTCAAAGAATATGTGGCCAGTGGCCAGCCCGTGGGTTCACAGGTCCTGGTGGAGAAGTATGGCATGGCGATCTCGCCAGCGACCGTGCGCAAGGAAATGTCGGTGCTGGAGCAGATGGGGCTTTTGACCTCACCGCACACCTCGGCTGGTCGGGTGCCGACAGACCGCGCATTCCAGATCTACCTGGCAGAGCTGGTCAACCTGTTCGAGCTGACCCTTAACCAGAAAGCGGAATTGGAAAATCTTTACCGATCTGCAGCGTTGCACCTTGACCAACTGCTTAAGACCACAGCACAGATGTTGGCACAGACCTCGAATTTTGCTGGGATTGTCTTGGCGCCCAATAGTGCCGGCAGCAGTATCCGGCGGATCGAGCTCGTCTCGATCATGGAAAATTTAGTGCTGGTGGTGTTGGTCAGTTCTGCCGGCGCGATTTATGAGAAAAAAATCCAACTCGAACGACCAGTCAGCCAGGAGGATTTATATAAAATCAGCCGCTTCCTCAACCAAAATCTGAAAGGGCTTGAAATAGCCGATGTGCAAGAGCGCGGCTTGGAGTTCCTGAGTGCTTCGCTCAGCGATTTGGGCGAGCTTTCCGACATCGGCATGGCAGTAACCCAGGCCATTGTCTATCATCCCCCCGATCAGACGCTGCACATCGAAGGCGATGCCAATTTGTACCGCAAGATCTACGAATTGGTGCC
This sequence comes from Leptospiraceae bacterium, assembly GCA_025057195.1. GTDB lineage: Bacteria > Spirochaetota > Leptospiria > Turneriellales > Turneriellaceae > JANWWX01. The sequence continues at coordinate 1,381 of JANWWX010000055.1, forward strand.
AGAAAAGCAAAAGGCGGAACGGATTATTAGCAAACTCGAAAACAAGGACTTTATCGCATCTGTTTTTGAGAAGATGAAAAACTTACCACGTGTCGGCTCGCAAGTGGGGCTGGAGATCGACGGGGAGATCCTTTCGGGCATCACGGTGCTGGGAAGAGGTTACAGCTTGAGCGGTAAGAGCGTGGGTGCCTTGGGAGTAATTGGCGCCAACCGGATGCCCTATGAAAAAATCATTCCGGCGCTCGACTATAGCTCGCAGATTTTGTCCAACGTGCTGAGCGAAAAGACCAATATTGAACTGTCCCAGCAGGAGTTGCGCGTCAACGAGATTGAAGCAAGCTCCCGGCGCGAATTGCCACCAGCCCGCAAGCGGGGCAAGACAACAAGGAGGAAAAATGGCAATTGACGACGAAAAGCAGGCAGAAAGCAGCAATCCTAACGAAAACGATTTTGCCACCGAGGAAGAAGAAATTGCCTCGATCAAGGCACGCCAAGCAGAAGAGGCAGGTGGGCAAATTGAGACGGCTGGACAAACTAATGAAGAGGCTACGGATACCACCGCTGAGCTGCGCCAGCAGATCGAAGCATTGACCGCCGATCTGCAGCGCGAGCGCGCTGAGTTTGTCAACTACCGTAAGCGGGTGGTGCTGGAAAAGGCACAGCAGGCAGCACAGCAGAGTGCACGGCTGCTGAAAGACCTTCTGCCCGCGCTCGATGCGCTCGACCAGTTTTTTGCTGCTTACGAACCTAAGGCAGAGACAGACTCCACGATCAAGGCAATTGTGGATGGAGTGAAATTGGTGCAAAAACAGATCCTGCGTGTCTTTACCGAAGCGGGTGTTGAAGAATTTTACCCTCAAGGTGAGGAGTTCAATCCAGCCCTGATGGAAGCCATCAGCACGCAAGACGGTGATGTTGAGCGGGAAACTGTGACGCAGGTTTTCCAGAAGGGCTATCGCCTGGAGGGGCGGTTGATCCGCCCGGCCCGGGTCGCTGTCATTCGGCCTCGGCCAAAAGCGGAAACACAGAGCCAACCAGCGGTAGAGCCGGAGGGCAGCAATCTTACTCAAACTACAGATAACAATAACAAAAACGAAAAGGAGTAAACTATGGCAAAAGAAAAAATCATCGGAATCGATTTAGGCACCACGAACTCGTGCGTCGCCGTCATGGAAGGGGGTGAACCAGTGGTGATCCCGAATAGCGAAGGAGCACGCACCACCCCGTCCATTGTCGCTTTCACCGACAAGGGAGAAACTCTGGTCGGGCAGGTGGCGAAAAACCAGATGATCACCAACCCGGTCAATACCCTCCGTTCGGTGAAGCGGTTTATTGGGCGGCGGTTCAATGAAGTCACCGAGGAAATCCCGAAGGTGGCATACAAAGTCAAACCGGGACCGTCGAACTCGGTGCTCATTGAAGCACGCGGTAAAGACTACCGCCCCGAGGAAATTTCGGCGCGGGTGCTGATGAAAATGAAACAGACCGCAGAAGAGTACCTGGGCACGAAGGTCGAAAAAGCGGTGATCACCGTCCCAGCGTACTTCAATGACGAACAACGCCAGGCCACCAAGGATGCTGGACGGATCGCAGGGCTGGACGTTGTGCGCATTATCAATGAACCGACGGCGGCCGCGCTGGCCTATGGATTGGACCGTGACAAGAGTGGAGAGGTCATTGCCGTCTATGACTTGGGCGGTGGCACTTTTGATATTTCCATTCTAGAGCTGGCTGACAACGTCTTTGAAGTGAAAGCCACGAATGGGGATACACACTTGGGTGGTGACGACTTCGACCAGGCAATCATCGACTGGATCGTTGCGGAATTCAAAAAAGAAACGGCGATCGACGTCAGCAAAGACAAGATGGCGCTGCAGCGCCTGCAGGAGGCGGCAGAGAAAGCTAAAATCGAGCTTTCTAGCAAAGAAACAGCCGATATCAACATCCCATTCATTACAATGGATGCCTCAGGACCGCGCCATTTGAATATGACGCTGACGCGGGCAAAATTCAACCAGCTGACAGCGCATCTGGTCGAGCGCACGGTAGAGCCCTGCCGCAGGTGCATTGCCGATTCTGGCTATAGTGTGAATGATATCCACAAGGTGATCTTGGTGGGTGGGGCGACACGGATTCCGGCAGTGCGGGAAAAGGTGCGCGAAATTTTTGGCAAGGAGCCGGATAAATCGGTTAACCCGGATGAAGCTGTAGCGATCGGTGCTGCCATCCAAGGTGGCGTGCTGGCAGGTGAAGTCAAGGACGTGCTCTTGCTCGACGTCACCCCACTTTCGCTGGGCATCGAGACTTTGGGTGGTGTGATGACCAAGATCATCCCACGCAATACCACAATCCCAACCAAAAAATCCGAAATTTTTTCGACTGCAGCAGACAACCAGACTGCGGTGGACATCCATGTGCTGCAGGGCGAGCGTGAGCTGGCAAAAGATAACCGCACATTGGGACGTTTCCAACTCACCGACATACCGCCCGCACCGCGTGGCGTGCCGCAGATCGAGGTTACTTTTGACATCGATGCCAACGGCATTGTGCACGTTTCGGCCAAGGATCTCAAAACTAACCGAGAGCAAAAGATCCGCATTGAGGGTTCCAGCTCGCTGACGGAAGAGGAGATCCAGCGGATGATCAGGGATGCCGAGCTCAATGCGGAAGCGGACCGCAAGGCGCGCGAAGCCGCGGCGGCCTATAACGAGCTTGACCATGTCATCTACACGACAGAAAAAGCTCTAAACGAAGCGCGTGGTTTAGACAGCAGCGTGCGCGCTGAAATTGAGGGCGCGCTCAGCAAAGCCAAAGAGACTTTGCAAACGCGTGATGCTGAACGCATGAGGTCGGCAGCACACACCCTCACAGAACTCATGCGCCGCCACCAAGCCGCCTTCACCGCACAGGCCACCGCCAACAGCGGGTCGAGCCAAACGGAAAGTGGCGAGAAAGTGGTCGATGCTGAGTTCACGGAAATTAAAGACGACAAGAAGTAAAAAACCGGGGCGGGGTAAATCCCCGCCAAAACTACTATGCCAGAAAAGCGTGACTATTACGAAATCTTAGGGGTGCCGCGGAACGCCACCCTCAACGAGATCAAAAGCGCCTACCGCAAGCTGGCGCTCAAATACCACCCGGACAAGAATCCGGGAAATCCTGAGGCGGAGGCTAAGTTCAAGGAAGCGACAGAGGCTTATGAAGTATTGCGCGATGAGCAAAAGCGCAAAATCTACGACCAGTTCGGCCATGCCGGGCTGGGTGGGGCGGGCGCGCAAGGCTTTGGCCAGACTGCGTATAGTGATTTTTCTGACATTTTTGCCGGCACGAGTTTTGAAGACATTTTCGAGAACCTTTTTGCAGGGGCTGGCTTTGGCCGCAGCCGCACAGCACACTCACCACGCCGCGGCAGCGATTTAAGATATAACCTGGAAATTTCGCTGGAGGATGTCTACCACGGTAAAGAGGAAGAAATTGTCATTCCGCGTGAGGAAACCTGTCCCGACTGCAATGGCACGGGTTCTGCCGATGGCAGACTGGAAACCTGCCATATCTGCGGTGGTAGTGGCCAGGTGCGCCGCAGCACGGGCTTTTTCTCAGTGGCTACTACCTGCAACACCTGCGGGGGGACCGGGCGGCTAGTTAAGAATCGCTGCCGCACCTGCAATGGGGGTGGCACAGTGACGAAACGCCGCAAGTTAGCCATCCGCATCCCGGCTGGGATCGACAGCGGCACGCGGTTAAAAATCGCTGGTGAGGGCGAGGCAGGACCTTATGGGGGGCCCTCAGGCGATCTTTATGTTGTAGTGCAGGTGCGCAAACACCCAAACTTTGAACGCGACGGCGTAGACCTCATCACACATATCGATGTGCCGGTCACGACGGCAATGCTCGGCGGAGAAGTGACCGTCGAAACGCTCGATAAAAGCAAAGTCAAAATCAAAATCCCTCCCGGTACACAGCCGGACACACTATTCCGCGTGCGAGGCAAAGGCCTACCCTATATGGGCGGCCAGGGCCGTTACGGTGACCTCATCGCCCATGCCCGCATTGAAATTCCGAAATCTTTATCCAACCGCGCCAAAAGCCTGGTGCGTGAACTAGAGGCAGAATTGCAGGCAAGCGGCAGTGGTATTTTTGGCCGCTTCCGCTGATGCAGCCAGAAAAACTGGCCATCGGGATCATCGGCGTCGGCCACATGGGTAGCTACCACCTCAATGTGGTCTCTGCACTTTTGACACACCGCGTTGTTGGTATTTTTGATCCCCGCCATGAGCTGGCAGAGCAGCGGGCGGTACAGTATGCGACACGCGCCTTCCGCAGCGAGGACGAGCTGCTTGCGGCCTGTGACGCGGTTGTCATCGCAGCACCAACCCACCTCCACTATCCGCTGGCGCGCCGTGCTCTCGAGGCGGGGTGCCATGTCCTACTGGAAAAGCCGATGACGCTGCACCTGGAGGAAGCAGAAGAACTAATAAATTTGGCAAGGCATAAAAACCTCGTGCTCCAGGTTGGCCACGTCGAGCGCTTTAATGGGGCGGTCATAGCCCTGGGCAACATCGCGACGGAGCCACTTTTGGTCCAGACCCGCCGCTTGGCCCCTGCCAACGACCGGATCCGAGACACTGGTGTGGTGCTCGACCTTTTGATCCATGACATCGACATTGTGGTCAACCTTGTCAAAAAACCGGTGGTCCGCCACCAGGCATTTGGCCTCTGCCTCAACGGCAAACATGAAGACATTGCCATCATTGAGCTGCAATTTGAAAGTGGCTGTATTGCGACCTTGACTGCCTCCCGCGTCAGCCAATACAAAGAACGGGCGCTGACGGTGATGCAGAAGAATAACTATGTCATCCTCAACTACACAACACAGGAATTAGAAATCCACCGCCAGGGAAATTCGGTAACACTGACCACACCAGATGAGATCAAATACTCGCAAGAATCTGTCGTCGAGCGGGTGTTTGTGCACAAAGATAATCCACTGCGCGGTGAGCATATGCACTTTTACAATTGCATCATGGGCAAAGAAAAACCACTGGTTTCGGGGGAGTCCGACTTGGCGACTCTCCGCATTGCCCTCGAAAGCATCCGCCAGATCACGGGCTGAAGTCATCCGCCTTGAGCCGCAACACGTAAATTTGCGTATCGCTAGTGAGCGCAATGATTTGGGGGCCATAGCTTTTGTCACCGGCACTCCCCCAAACACCATCGTTGTCTTGGTCAACAGTCACCGCGAGTGTCAGGTTGCGCGTGCCACGGGCAACAGAGAGCGGGTAAAAAAAACGGCCGTCAGCATCGGTCCTTTCGCGCGCCGAGGAACGCACAGTCGTGCCCAAATTGTCAATAAAAGTAACACGGACAGCGCGGAGTGGCGCAAGCCCCATGGCATCAACCACCACAATTGGACCAGAATCGTGGAGTTCTTCTGTGGCAGGCGGCGTGGCATCGTACATACATGAGACACAAAAACCTGCCAGTGCCAGCAAAAAGTATTTCACAGCTGCGCAGCAAAAAAGAGCGGAAGCCGGGCACCGCTGCGGATAAACTCAGCCATCAAGAGCACTTGGCGCCGGTGTGCTGAGTCGGGATAGGCCTCGGCGCGGCGCAGCAGTTCCACCAGGGCGAAAATCCGCCACAACCGCTCGCAGATATAAAGCCGGTTAACATCACAATCAAACTCGCTACGCAGGTGATTTGTGATGGTTGTGTACTCTTGTTCCAGCAGGGCTGCGTGCTCGCCCATGGCGGCGTGGTGGAGGTATTCTCGGAACTGGGCGGCCACGCGCGGACGGCGGAGTGCGGCGATGGCATGCTCTGCCAAGAGGGCATGTGTACCTTCCCAAGTCTCGTTGATGATGGCGTCGTTGAGTAAGCGGGGAAGGACCGTGAAATCCCCCAGGATGCCGTTGCCACCGTGTAACAGGATCGCCTCTTTGCCCACCACCGCACTATATTGCGTGGTGACGACCTTCAAAAGCGGTACCAACGCCAGCGCCAGCGGTTCTTCTTTGTCGGCAAAGGCGAACGCACGGAAACCAACCAGAAAAAGCGCATCACGCAAAAGCCGCAACTCCTCGAGTGTGCGCACCACACTGGGGAATTCTGCAAGTTTTTTGCCGTATGCCTCGCGCACCCGGGTGTACGCCTCGGCTTCGAGGATCGCCCTGGCCATCCCGCCAAGACCGCCGCAGATTACATGCAAGCGTGAGGTGCGGATGATATAGCGGATTAAGTTGGCTAAGCCGTGGGCCGGGCGACCGAGGGCTGTGGCTTCGCAGTCGTCATAGACGCATTCGACTGTGAGTTTGCCTTTGGAGCCAATGATGTCTTTTTTGCGCAGATGGTAGCAGCCGTTGAGGCTGCCATCGCTGCGGTAGCGGCTCACCAA
>JANWWX010000056.1 GCA_025057195.1 Leptospiraceae bacterium
ATCGATGCCATTGTCCGCCGGCGTGGTATCCGCAATTTGCGCATCGTCACTGCCGACATCAATGGCTTCCGGCCAAAAGACCGGTTTGACCGCATCGTCTCTGTGGAGATGTTCGAGCATATGCGCAACTATGAAATGCTGTTCCAGCGCATCCACAGCTGGCTCAAGCCGCGCGGCAAACTCTTTGTGCATGTCTTCACCCACCGCATGTTCCCTTACCTCTTTGAAGATAGGGGTGCTGACGACTGGATGTCGCGCTATTTCTTCTCCGGTGGCACAATGCCGTCCAACTTTCTTTTTGCCTACTTTGCCAAAGGGTTCCAGCTGAGCTACCACCGCATCTTCAGCGGCATGCACTACCACCTCACAGCGGAACACTGGCTGAAAAACCTGGATGCCAAACGCAATGAGGTGCTGGCGATTTTCGCGCGCGTTTATGGCGCCGAGAATAGCCGGCGCTGGTTTCATTACTGGCGGGTGTTTTTCCTGGCTGTCTCCGAACTTTTCCGCACCCGGCATGGTGAAGAATGGAACGTCAGCCACTACCTTTTTGAAAAAGTATGAGGTTGACCGCCAAAAAACTGAGCGAGCTAACTTCAGTGCCTGCCGCCAATATCCGCAAATGGCGAGAACGCTATGCCATCTTTGAACCACAGCGTGGTGAAAATGGCTATCTCTATTACACCTCCGAAGATTACCGCGTGCTTTTGGGCATCCGCCGCCTGCTCGAGCAAGGCCAGAAGCTTTCGCACATCATGCGCATGGGGCGTACGCAGATTTTACAACAAGCACCACCGGCAGACTATACCGCAGAGGAATTAGATTTTTTGGAGCACGTGATAGAAGGACGCTTCGCCGAACTTTCACGCGAATTAGACCTCTACTACCGCCAATATGGGGTGGAAAGCCTGATTGAAAAAAAAATTTGGCCATACACTATCCTCATTGGTAAGGCGTGGGAGTCGGGTTTTATCACCGTGGCCACTGAACATGCCTATAGCCGTTGGATGATGGGCTATCTTTCGCAGTTGGCGCTTTCGTTCAACCGCAAGAATTCGGGAGAACGCCTCTTTGTCTGCTTTCCAGGGGATGAGCACGAGCTGGGGGCCATGATGCATTATACCTTGCTTTCGGCGCGCGGTATGGGAGGAAAATTCTGCGGTTCGCTGTCTTTGGAAAAAATTTTTGAGGAACTGAGCCGAGGGGATTACGACGAACTGCACGTTTCAATCACCATCCCACGGCCGCGTGAAGAGATTGAAAAATTTGTGGCGCAGGTGCACAAAAGATACCCGCATGTGCGCATCAAACTTGGTGGCATTGGCGCACGGCCAAGCAGCGGAGCAAAATCGTGAAAAAACTGGCTATTGTCGGCAGCGGTATCGCGGGACTTGGGGCAGCATGGCTTCTGCGCAAGCATTTCCATATCACCATTTTCGAAGCGGCCAGCTACGCCGGTGGCCACACCAACACCATTGATGTGCCATTACCCGAAGGTGGCGTGCAGCCTGTTGACACCGGTTTTATTGTCTTTAACGAACAGACCTACCCGAATTTACTGCAGCTTTTCCGTGAACTGGGAGTGGAATACGCCGATAGCGACATGTCGTTTTCGCACTACAACACCGAAACGGGGCTTTTGTGGTGCTCGCGTGGCTTGCGCGGTCTTTTTGCCCAGCGCCGCAACCTGCTTGTGCCTCGCTATTACCGCTTCCTTTTGGAAGCACACCGTTTTAATACACAACTGCCAAAAGATCTCGAAGCTGGCAGGGTCTATGGTTCGTTCGGCGAATACCTCAAACGCAACGGCTACAGCGACTTTTTTGCGCAAAATTACATCATCCCAATGACTGCTGCGGTCTGGTCCACGCCACCAGAGCGGATGCTCAGCTTTCCAGCGCTGACCTTTGCGCGCTTTTTTGTCAACCACGGTTTTTTGAGCCTTTATTCTGGGCTCCAGTGGAAATATGTCCGCGGTGGCAGCAAGACCTACGTGCAAAAAATCCTCAATGGCTTTGGCGGCAAAATCCATCTCAACTCGCCGGTAATCCGTGTTGAGCGCAGAAACGACGGCGTTACCGTTGTCCTTAAAAATAAAACAGCAAATTTTGACGGCTGCCTGATCGCAACCCACGCAGACCAGGCGCTCAAAATTTTGGCCAAACCCACACCCGAAGAGAAGAGGCTGCTTTCGCTTTTCCGTTATGAAAAAAACGAAGCGGTCTTACACAGCGACCCCACTGTGATGCCACCATTGCGACGCACCTGGTGTTCGTGGAATTTCAAACTAGGGAAAAATGCGCGGGGTGAAATAAAACCAACAGTCGTCTATTACATGAACCTGCTGCAGCGCATACCCGGCAAAACCCCGTACTTTGTTTCGCTCAACGATTTTACACCGATCCAAGAAGAAAAAATATACCGCCGCATTGTGTACGAACACCCGCTTTTCGATGAAAAGACCGAACAGGCACAACCGCAGCTTTCTCGGCTCAACGAAAGCGGGCGCATCTTTTTTTGTGGCAGCTACTTCCGCTATGGCTTCCACGAGGACGCCTTTTGGTCGGCGATCCAGGCGACAGCAGCAATCCGGAGACGCATTTCATGATAGAAGGTATTTACGAAACACGTATTTGGCACAGCCGGCAACGGCCTGTCGCACAGTATTTTCAGGTTCAAGGTTACATGCTTTTGGTCGATGTGGCGCGCTTTGACGCTGAGGATTTTCCCTCGAGGCTTTTAGGTTTCCGCAAGGCACGCTGGCACCATTTCCGCCGCGATGATTTCACACTGATTGCAGACACGAAAAAAAGTGCTGTGGACTGCGCGCGCGAATTCCTATTCCAGCATGCTGGGGTTCGCGCCGACCAATTTTTCCTTTTGGCGCATCCCGCAGTGGCTGGCTACAACTTTAACCCAGTGAGCTTTTTTTTCTGCCTGCGTCAGGGAAAGCACGTTGCCACCATCGTTGAGGTCAACAACACTTTTTACGAACAAAAGCATTATATTGTGCCGGCGCACAATAGCCAAGTGCGTTTCAAAAAGCACTTTTATGTTTCGCCGTTTATCTCACCCCTCGACGATTTTATCATGCAAATCCCGCTGCCAAACGAAACCCTCGACATCCGCATCGACACTTTGCAAGGAAATTCCCCCGAGCTTTTGGCAGGACTGAGCGGAAAACGCTATCCCTTGTGCGACCGTTGGCTCTTGTGGTTTGCGATAAAATACCCATTCCACACGCTGCGGGTGATCACGCTCATCCATTACTATGCTCTCAAGCTATTTTTGCGCAAAGTGCCTTACTTCCGAAAAAAATCGGCCGACGCCGCCATTGTCCATTCACTCTTGATGAGGAGTTCGCGATGAGCTTTTATCGTAAACTTTTCGCTTATGGTCTAAAGAATGCCAAACGTGGTACACTCACCGTCAGGGAAAGATATTCCGGTGCAAGCTATACCCTGGGTGGGGATTTGCAAGGCTACAAGGCTGAGCTGACCATCAGCGACCCTTACTTTTACCGGCACACTGTACTTTTTGGTGAGGTGGGTTTCGGAGAAGCCTATGTCGCCGGCATGTGGGAAAGCGAGGATCTGGCACGCACACTGCGCTGGTTTGCGCACAACAGTGAGAGCCTCCCTGGCTTTGCCGGCTCGGGCTTCGAAGTGTGGTTTATCAATGTTTTGGGATTTGCCAACCGCATCCGCCATTTCTTGCGCCCCAATAGCATCAAGCTCAGCCGCAAAAACATTGCCGAGCACTACGACATCGGCAACGATCTTTATGAGCTGATGCTCGGCAGGACCATGGCCTATTCGTGTGCGCTCTTTGGCAAAGAAAACGAAAGCCTGGATGCTGCGCAAGAACGGAAATTTGCTGTGTTGTGTGAAAAACTGCAACTGGAGAAATCTGACCACCTTTTAGAGATCGGCAGCGGTTGGGGCGGTTTTGCGATTTATGCCGCGCGCCGCTATGGTTGTCGGGTCACCACCGTCACTATTTCCAAAGAGCAATACCAATACGCCACCGAATGGGTGCGCCGCGAACGATTGCAAAACCGTGTCGAGGTACTTTTCTCCGATTACCGGAAACTGTCAGGGCAATTTGACAAGATTGTCTCGATCGAAATGGCGGAGGCGATCGGTTACCGCTATTTTGATACCTATTTCCAAAAGCTGGCCAGCTTGCTCAAGCCCGGTGGGCTTGCCGCGCTGCAGTATATCACCATCCCTGAGCCGCGCTACGAGCGTTATCTTAAAAATACCGATTTTATTCAGATCCACATTTTCCCCGGTTCCTGCCTGCTTTCGAATCTGGAGGTTTTGCAATCCATCCACCGCACTTCAGACTTGGTACTTTTAGATCTCGAAACCATCGGCCAGCACTATGCCACCACGCTGCGCCATTGGCGCAACAACGTCCTCAAAAACCGCAATAAACTGCAGCAACTGGGCTACAGCGAAAAATTCCTGCGCAAGTGGATTTATTATCTCACCTTCTGCGAAGCTGGCTTTGCCGAACGGGTGATCAACGATGTCCAGGTGGTCTTTGGCCGCGCCAACCAAACTACGTACCGCGATTTCCACGGCCATTTGCCCGCCTACAAAGACCGCTTTGGCTATGGCAAATAAACTCTGTCCAGTTTTATCCCTCAGTCTCATGCTTGCACCAGAACTCCTTTTCGCCATCGAAAAAACAGTGCACTACCGCGGCGATGCGTTTGACCTAAGGACTGGTAAATTCCTCTATTCTGAAAACCACACGGAGTTTTACCGTAACGGCGTGCATACACACTCTTATGTTTCTTACCGCGACGCTGCGGGAAAGGAATTTGCCCACAAGAAAGTCAACTTTGTTCCCGAAAAAACGCAACCATCGTTTGAGCTTTTTGACAGCCGCGACGGCTACACCGAGGGGATCCGCCGCGAGAATGGCAAAACCATATACTACGCACGGCGCAAAGCCGAGGAACCGCTCAAAAGCAAAGCCGTCGTCACACCAAAACCGGCGGTATTCGATGCCGGTTTTGATTATTTCGTGCGCGAAAATTTTGGTGCGCTCTGCTCTGGTAAAATTTTGTCTTTCTATTTTGCGGTGCCTGTGGAACTCGATTACTTTGCATTCCGCATTTCACAAAAAGGTTCTGGCGAAAAATGCCTGCTTTATCTGGAGCTGGACAATTTTTTCCTGCGCCAATTGGTGAAGCCGGTGAAACTCTGGTATGACAACCAAACCCGCCGGCTTTTGCAATACGAAGGAATCTCCAATATTAACGGCCCTGATGGCAAAAGCCTGCGTGTGCGCATTGTCTTCCGCTATCCCGAAAATCCATGACGCTGCTTCCCCTCTCGCTATATGCCTTAGCCGAAACAGGCATCTTTGCTGTGGAGTTTTTCGTCCGCTTGCAGCTTTTGATTTTTTACACCGATAAAATTGGCTTGGAAAGCTACCTCGCTTCGCTGGCGGCAGGGGTGGCACTCGTCTGGGATGCATTTATCGATCCTTACGTCGGCTCCTGGTCTGACCGCACCACCAGCCGTTGGGGCAACCGCAAACCGTTTTTGGTTGCGGGTGCACTTTTCATTTTGCCATCTTTGACTTGGCTATTTGCTCCTTACCGTGGCTTCGGCAGCACCGGCGTTTTTTTACAACTTTTGTGCGCCAACCTGCTGCTCAATACCGGTATCACCCTGGTGACAGTGCCACATGCGGCGATCTCGGCCGAGCTTTCTAAAGACGCTGCAGTACGCGTGCGCATCTTCGCTGCACGCCTCGTTTTTGCCAACTTGGGTTTGGTGGTCGGGTTGCTTGTGCCGGCAGCGCTTTTGCAACAGGCAAGAGACCATAATACCAGCGCTGGCGTTTATCCGCAAATCGCCGCTCTGGTGGGGGTTTTTGCATTCCTCTCCGTCATCATCTGCGTGCTTTCGCTCAAAAGTAGCAATACCACCACGCGGGCGCAGCAAGGTTTTATGCGCCACCTCAAGACCGCGTTCCGCAACCGGTTTTTCACAGCCCTCTTTGCTGCCGGGTTTTTGGCGTATATTGGTGTTGCCATCAATTCCACATTAGCCCGCTACTACTACGATCACTACCTCAAGCTCAATGAATTCCAGTTTGCCCTGGTGCTTTTGGTTTTTATCGTTGTTTGGTCGCTTTCAGCCGTGCTATGGGTTATGCTCGCCGACCGTTTCGGCAAAGACCTGCCAGCGACGTTGGGGATTTGTGGCTTGGGTGCAATGACCATCGCCTGCTATCCGCTTTTTCCGGAACGCAGTGTCACAGGACCGCTGGTGGCTGCCGTCGTCGGTGGGATTTTTACGGGCTGCATTCTACTTTTTGATTCTTTTGTTGCCGATGCCGCCGACATGGATTTTGCGCAAAGCGGGGAAAAGCGCGAAGGGCTATATTTTGGGCTGTGGAAATTTGGCATCAAGGCCGCACGCGGGGTTGCTGTCTTTTTGAGTGGGGCGCTGCTCTGGCTCATCGGCTACCGCGCAGGGGTGACACCCGAAGGCAGCGTGCCCTTTCGCATCGCACTACTTTTTGGCCCGCTTGTCGGCAGCATCTTCGTTCTTTCAGGTTTGTTATTTTATTTCGTGGCACGCCAGCACAAAGACGAAAGATAGAGGACAGATTGCAATCCCCGAGCATGGCATTGCCAGGCGGTCACTGCGCCACTAACCTTTCCAAAACAACTTGACCAGTATCGCCACTGCAGAGGAAACCAAAAGTCCCATCAGCCATTGCAAGAAAGTGTAAAGCTGGTTGAAACGTTTGTCAATCTGTTCAAATCGCTTGTCGATCTGCTCGAAACGCTTATCAATTTGTTCGAAACGCATTTCCACCTGCTCAAATCGCTTCTCTACTTGTTCAAAGCGCTTTTCGACCTGCTCAAAGCGCCGGTTCATATCCTCGCGCAAAAGAGCGATTTCACGCATGGTGTCTTCTCGGAGAATCTGCATTTCGCGGCGCAGATCCTGGTCGAGGTGCGCAAAGTGGTTGGCCTGCGCCTTGAGGATCAGGATAATCATCTCCTCCGAAGATAGTTTTTCCTTGTCAATTTTTGCGATGATTTCTGCGGCCTTTTTGTCCAGCCACTGGCTGAAGACATCGTCGAACATGCCATAACAAAGTACCATACGAAGGGTAAGCTGGCAAATGAAAAACCACCATAAATTCTTGACAGGTCTTTTTAGGGGTATTTGCCAGTCCCATGGCCAAGAAAAAAGAGCAGAGCGAAAAGCATGGTACCTATACTGACATGCGCTTTGACCCACGCAAGATCGCACCCGAGCTGGTCAAAAAAGCCCATATCCGTAGTTTTGAAAAATACGAAAAACTCTATCGCCAGTCAGTCAAAAATCCGGAAAAGTTTTGGGAAAAAATTGCCTATGAACAGCTGACCTGGTTCAAGCCTTTCAAAAAAGTGCTGCAGTCTGATTTTGCCAACGCCAAGAACCAATGGTTTTTGGGTGGCAAAACTAACTTATGCTATAACGCGCTCGACCGCCATCTGGAAACCCACCGCAAAAATAAAGCGGCGATCATCTGGGAGCCGGATAATCCAGCAACCCCGGGCCGCACCTACACCTACCAGCAGTTGCACTACGAGGTCTGCCGCGTGGCCAATGTGCTGGAATCACACGGTGTCAAAAAAGGTGATCGGGTCACCCTCTATATGCCGATGATCCCCGAGCTTGCCATTGCGACACTGGCGTGCGCGCGCATCGGTGCGATCCATTCGATCATTTTCGGTGGCTTTT
>JANWWX010000057.1 GCA_025057195.1 Leptospiraceae bacterium
GCCCGCGTGGTCCCCAGCTGAAAATTGGCAAAATGCCATAGCACAACAAAAATAGCACTTTGGCAACGTGGCGTTTGTCGCAGCGCCTCAATTTTCTCATACGCGCATGCGCTCGCGTGCGGCCAGGCCAAGCTTACGCGTGAGTGTGGCGAGGGTATGCAATTCGTCTTTTGTCAGCGCACCCATCATGCGGTAAATATTGTTCATGTGCAGTGGGAAAATTTTGCGGATGAACTGCTCACCTTCCTCTGTCAGCTCGACCCGGATGGTGCGCCGGTCTTCGGCATCGCGTGTGCGCCGGACAAAACCACGCTTTTCTAAGTTATCGAGGATTGTGGTCATGTTGGCACCGCTGCGCAGGATCTTGCTGGCAAGGGTCTTTTGCGTCTGTGGTCCGAGGTGTAACAAGATCTCCAATACACCCAGCTGCGATAGCGTCAGGCCGTTGGCTTCAGCGTTGCGCGCGAGGATGCCTTGGATGGTGTCGGCACAGCGCATCAGCTTGACATAGGCATCGACCTGTAGGATCTCCTCCTCGCTGCCGGAATAGCGCTTGGCCATGGCTCGCCCCGCAACAAGGCGGTGGCAGGTCAAGAACAAGCGATACCCAATGCTTTGGGAATCTGCGCGCGCAGTACCTTGCCGTTGGCGGAGCGAGGGAAGCGTTCTAGGCAATAGACCTTTTTTGGCAGTTTATAGGAAGCGAGCCGCTTGCTGCCCCACTCGAGCAGGGCTTCGCTGTCCAATTGCGCACCGGGTTTGAGCTGCACGCACAATGCCACCAAGGTCTTTTCCGGCGTTACGTTTTCCGCAAAAGCCACGACGTCTTCCAGTGCCGGATGGTCCCGAAAAACCCGCTCGATTTCAAACGGCGAGACACGGTAGCCAAAAGATTTGATGATTTCGTCTTTTCTCCCTAAGAAAAAGATATAACCATCTTCGTCGCGGATGGCATAGTCTCCGGTTAAAAACCAGCCGTCGCGGAACGCAGCGGCGGTCGCCTCTGGCATGCGCCAGTATTCCAAAAAAAGTCCTGGATCGCTGCGGTGGATGCAGATCATTCCCTCTTTGCCAGGAGGCACGGGTTTCAAATCATCGTCGAGCACATCGGCGATGTGGCCAGGCTGGATTTTTCCTGCCGAGTTTTTGCGGATTGGCTCACCGCGCTTTTGCGAGATATAATACGAACATTCGGACATGCCGAGTCCTTCGTAAATAGGAAAGCCAAAGCGCGCAATCCATCCTTCCAGAACCTCTTCAGACAGGTGCTCACCAGCACACATGCAGTGCGTGAGCGTGGGCACATCCGCTGCGGTGGCTGTGGTCTTCTGCAAGATCTGGCGGAAGATGGTCGGCACACCGATGAAGATATTGCAGCGGTGCTTTTGGATGAGCTCAATCCAACGGGGTGCGGAGTTTTCGCCCTCATATACCACAACGGTCTTGCCGTGGTAGAGTGGGTCCATCAATGCGGTACCAAGGACATAGGTCCAGTTGAACTTTCCCGAATGCAGGATGCGGTCGTCACCGCTAAAGTGGAACCAGTGTTCGCTGGCCGGCAGCCGGCCCAAAAGCGCGCGGTGCGCATGCAGCACGCCCTTGGGATAACCAGTGGTGCCCGAAGTATAAACCAGGTATGCGGGGTCATGGGCGCTCGACTGATGGATGGCTGTTGCGGGTGGTGAATTGGCGATTTCGGATTCGAGCTCCAAAGCCCCCGCGATGCCACCACCTGAAATAAAAACCGCCCGCAGCGCATCAGGTGCTATTTCCTCGCCGAGTGCGTGCCATAACTGCGTCTCTGAGACTACGGCCACGGCGCCAGAGTTGTCCAAAAGGTAGCGTACCTCGTGCGCGGTGAGCATCGGGGAGCTGGGCACCGGAATGGCGCCAGCACGCAGCGCACCAAAAAACGCCACCGGAAAGGCAACGGTGTTGGGTAAGCGCAAAAGCACGCGCTCCCCTGGCTCGATCCCGCGTTGCTTGAGGACATTGGCGAAGCGGGCGGAAAGATCGTTGAGTTCGGCATAGCTATAGGCCCTGGCGTCGCCCGTGGCAGTGGTGAAGACCATCGCCGTCTTTTCTGCCAGTTCGGTCTCCGCGTGGCGTGCCAGGCAGGCTTCAGCGATATTGAGGTATTCGGGTATCTCCATGTTTCCTCACAATAGTGATTCAGGATTTTGCGATGGGTGGCCAGCCTGGGTATGGCCAGATTTCAGCAAATTTTTCCGGGGGCAGGCTCTGGACTAAGCTAGATACTACCGCATAGACACCGCGGTCTTGGTTGCCCAGCATCAGCGAGCGCAACAAAACCTGCAGCGCCTTGGCGAACATCGGTGGATCCATCATTTCATCTTCAAAGCGGATGGCACCACCCAAAAAGGCATTGGCGCGTATAGCCTCTTCAATGATGCGCAATGCACGGTGCAAATCCTCATTGCCAGGAGAAAACGCGTGGCGCAGCAACCGGATATGGTTGGGATGGATCACCTGCTTGCCAGTGAAGCCAAGCGATGCCTCTCGCCGTGCATGGCGGTAAATAGTGACGGCGTTGGCTTCGGCATGTTCGACCAACCACTCGGGCAAAAGCGCCATTTCCGGCGGCTCTGCCGACAAAAGCAGTGTTTCCACACCACCAATAATGCCCTTGCCGGCGAGCCGTGCTTCCACCATCAGGGTACACATGAAAGGATAGAGTTCGTCCTGCCAGTTTTCTGGTGTGATCATGAGCTGCAGCGCGCGCGAGAAATCGTGGATGCCAAAAACCACATGTTCTACCTTGGGATGTGCTAAAATCGCTGCAGCCATCTTGAGCGACTTGGGGTGTTCGATGATCGGCTGGATCAGGATTTGGGGAGAAAGTTTATCGAGCAAGTCCGAAAGTTTTTCCAGTTCCTCAACGCCGTGACACTCGCCTGCTTTAGCCAGCATGACATCATCAACACAAGTGTGGATCTGTTCCAAGAGCGCAAGGTCGAGGGGATGTTCGGGAGAGGAGACGGCATTGATGCGCACAGCGACACGGCCAGGGATCGCAGCGCGCACAGCGGCCAGGTGCTTGGCCAAAAACTGCCGGCTCAGCGCCTTTTGCCGGCAGCCATCTTCAAGGTCAAAGATGATGGTGTGCGCTTCGCTCGATTTGGCATATTTGAGCAGGCGCTCGCGGGCTTCCTGTTCGGTCTCGTAGCGGTTTTCGCGCGGCAGGTATTTGATTGGGGGATAGTAAAGTTGGATTCCCGGCCAGTTAGGCCGGAAATGGATTTCGTGCTGCGCATGCAGGGGGCTTTTGAGCTCGGTTTGTAAGACCATTTGGAACTCCTCGCTAATTTCTAATTTTTGTACCATGCCTGCAGTATATGGCTATGGAATTGATGCGCACAAAATTATTGGCTTGGATTCAAATCGTCCGATGTCGAAAAATTTTATTTTAAAATAAAATCCGCAAAGCAACACAGCAAAGGTAGTTCACGTCTCTAAAGAACATTTTGCGTGCTAGTCTAACACACTATACCCCATAAGTGGCCCATGACCCTTGGGGTTTTCACATCCCAATCGTGGGGCCGATGGGCATCTTTTATTCTTATTTTCTTTGCACCGACACTGCTAAATGCAGAGCTGTTTATGCCGGTGATGCCCATCGCCCTTTTTGCTGCGGGGATGCTATTTTTGACACTCCCCTTTTGGCCGCTGCAAATCCTGCGTGGCCGCGGCTTTCGTGAGCCGTTTCTGGTCTATATCTGCCTTTTGTGGTTCCTCTCGTTTTTCACCGGTGCATTCCATTTCGCCGTGGTGCTGCCACTTGCGGGGGTAGAGCTCAAGTTCCGCTTTTCGTCCGCCATTTATGTGCTAATTTTCGCCGGCCTGCTTTTTGTCTATATTGCTGAGGGTATCAACGAAGCGCGCAAAATCATTATCGTTTCGATTGCGTCGCAAGTCTTTTTGGTTTTGTTCCAGCTATTTTTATTTTTTGCGCGTTCTTATTTTTTGGGACCGCAGGAACTTGCGGATGCCGAACGGGTGCTCGAACCGCGGGCGTTCAATATTGCGGTATCCCTGGCTTTGACCATCGCCATGCTTTTCCTGGCGGTGGTGCTGTTCCAATTTTTGGTCAACCGCCTGCCGCGCATGCCGCTTTGGTTTAACATGTTCGCTGCGCTGTGGCTGACCATGATGCTCGATTCGGCGGCGTTTGTTGGACTGACACGTCCTGAAGCCTTCCAGCGCAACATGCTTTCGCATGCGCTCTTCAAAAGCGTGTTGCTTTTGATCTATGTGTTTTTGCTATCCTTTTTCCTGCGGCGTTACCGTCGCGACACCGAGCTCAACCTCAACCGCGGTGCGCTCGATATTTTCAAGAAACTCGAAAATTTGGAAAAAGATTTGGAGCGCGCGCATGCCGAGCTCAAAAAATATGCTGAGAACCTGGAAAAGATGGTCGAGGAGCGTACGCAGGAAATCCGGGCTAAGTCTGAAATCATGCAGCGCGAGCTCATCCTTGCAGCACAGGTGCAAAGTGCCATGCTGCCCGCTAAAAACACACTACAAAAATTGAATTTAGCCAGTTTTTATCGTCCTTGCCACGAAGTTTCCGGTGATCTTTATGACTACGCCGAACTTCCGGATGGTAGGTTCTTTTTTTTCATTGCTGACATTTCTGGCCATGGTGTGCCCAGTGCGCTCGTCGGTGCCATGTGCAAGATGTCTTTGGGTTCACAAGACTTTGCCCGCACGCAGCCGGCACGGATCTTGGAGCGCCTGTCTGAGGCGATGCAGAAAGTCAGTGCTGGACACTACCTCACCGGCACGGTGCTCATGATCGACCCACGCAAGCGAGTGCTCGAATATGCCAACGGCGGCCACATTCCCTGCCTACTGCAAGACAAACGCTCAACGTTTTTGCCATTGGAAGCAACCGGCACCATCATTGGCTCCTCGATTAGCGCACCTTATGATTTTCGTCGCATTGCCTATCCCGCCAACACGCGGCTGGTATTGATGACCGATGGCATTGTGGAGCAGAAGAACGCGGCACGCGAGGAATTTGGCGTAGAAAGGTTACAGCAAGTGCTGGCAGAGACTCGCTCTAAACCGCCCGTTGAGGTGGTGAATATTATCTGGCAGCGAGCGAAGGAATTTGCCGGCACGGACCAGTTTTCCGACGATGTGACGCTGATCGTCGTGGATCTTTTGTGAGCTAAACACCCAAAAGCAGGCGAACTGGATCTTCGATGGCCTGCTTGACCCGCACAAGAAAGGTCACTGCCTCTTTGCCATCCACGATGCGATGATCATAAGATAGTGCGACATACATCATCGGGCGTATTTCAATCCGGTCCTGCCCATTCTCGGTGATGACCACGGGACGCTTGACAATATTATGCATCCCCAAGATGCCGCTTTGGGGGGGGTTGAGGATCGGAGTGGACATCATCGAGCCATAAATACCACCATTGGAAATCGTGAATGTCCCGCCTTCGAGTTCCTGCAGGGTGATGGTTCCCTCGCGTACGCGTGCGGCCAAACGTGCTATTTCGAGCTCGATTTCGGCAAAGCTCAGTTGATCCGCGTTACGCACCACTGGCACCACCAACCCCCGCGGTCCACCCACAGCCACTCCGATGTCGTAATAGTTTTTGTACACAATGTCGTTGCCACGGATCTCGGCATTGATCGCGGGGATTTCTTTCAGCGCATTGACGACAGCCTTGGTGAAAAGGCTCATAAAGCCAATTTTGACACCATAGCGTTTTTGGAATTCCTCGTTATAGCGCGCGCGTAAATCCATCGCTGCCTTCATGTCGATCTCGTTAAAAGTGGTGAGGATCGCAGCAGTGTGCTGTGCTGCGACAAGACGCTCTGCGATCGCACGGCGCAGGCGTGACATGGGCTGCACAGTTTCGCGCGCCTGCCCCGGTTGTGGCGACGGGGTGGGGATGCTCGTGGCCTCTGCGCCGGCTCTCTTTTTATTCTCTTTACTTTCTATGGCCGTTAATACGTCTCCCTTGGTGACTTGGCCATGCTTGCCAGTACCGGTGAGGGTGGTGGGATCGATGTTATTTTCTGCGGCGAGTTTGCGTGCGGCCGGTGGCACCGTTTCTGCCATACTTTTCGCCACTGCTTTTGGGCTGGAGGTATTGACTGCTGCAGTGGCTCTCTCTGGTGCCGCCGCTTTTTCTGTAGTTTTTTCGGGTGTGGCTGCCCCACTTGCCGGCACTGCGACTGGATCAATGACCGCGACCACTTCGCCCACCGCGGCAGTTGCCCCTTGGGGTTTTCTTAAAGCCTTGAGCACACCGGCAACTGGCGCGTAGATTTCCTGTGTGACTTTGTCAGTTTCGATTTCGAAAAGCGGTTCATCTGCTTTGACAGGATCCCCTTCTTTTTTAAACCAGCGTGCGATCGTGCCCTCGCTGATCGATTCCCCCATTGCCGGGACTTTGACTTCGACATCGGCCATGATTGGCGGAAAAAACTGCGAGCTGGCGCGTCAAGAGTTTCCCCCTGCATGCGATTTAGTCCCCAACGTTGGTATTGGAAAAAGCATAAAGCCCACGCTGCAGAGTGCTATGGAAAAGCCCAAGGAGTTACACCCGAAAAAATTTTTCCAAAAAGTGAAAAAAATCCGCAATTTTCTGGTATTTAATATATAGAGGGACTATGGACGAAAAACGGAAAACCAGTATCTCGTTGCCAAAGCAGGCCGTCACGGCAAAAACTCCGCACCCACAACGATGGCAGCGAGGGGATTATCATCGTGCAGGTTTACTGGGATGTGGAAACCTATGACGCACTGCATAGCTTAGCTTTGCTGTGTGCTTGCCCTCCTTGGCGCACACAGCTTCGGTAACCTCCTGTTACCATAGCGCTCCTTGGCGCACACAGCCTCAGTAACTTCCTGTTACCATGGCTCTGCGTTGGTCGGTGTCATATCTCATTTGCGTGATGCTGTGCTTGACCGAGGGGGCATATTTCCGGGGCTCGGGGTCTGGATGCCGCAGACCAAAACCCAATATTCAGTAATTCCTCCATGGAAATGGAAGTCACAATGTGGGGGAGTCACAATGTAGAGTGTTCGGGGTACACCTACACCGAATTTTTACTTTTTTCACCTTCCAAACCACGCAACACCGCCAGGGCAAAGGCACAAAAAGACAGAAAATAGCAATTCTGGATTTCCTGATCGGGGGGAGTAGTCACCCATGAGGTTTATACCACCCATCGTTGGGTATTTACAACGGCGCCACAAATCCCTAAATGGTTGACAGGCGCAAGCGACTGACGGAGCTCAGCCATGCCCCAGACTGCAGCTGATCCCGCACAGCATACCTACCAGCGCAAGGCCGCCATAGCCACAGGTAGGGTAGCTGACCACACCGAGAAGGTCGAGGTTAAGCCCATCCGGGATTTTGATTTGGGCCGCACGATCTTTAA
This sequence comes from Leptospiraceae bacterium, assembly GCA_025057195.1. Taxonomy (GTDB): domain Bacteria; phylum Spirochaetota; class Leptospiria; order Turneriellales; family Turneriellaceae; genus JANWWX01. Next base: position 7,432 of record JANWWX010000057.1, read on the forward strand.
CACACTGGAAGGTGCCATCCCGCGGCTTTTCATCACAGCCCGCATTGCCAAAGAGGTGCACTGGCAGCCAGACGCTGCACAAGCGGTTGAGGAACAATACCAAAAAAAGCGCAAGGAGAAAACCCCGCCCCCGATCGATCCTAAGCTCGTGTCGTTCATGCGCGACGAGTGCAATTTCAACATGGAACATGCCGATGGTTCTTTTTTGGACCACCTGTTCTTTTGCTATGAATATACGTTTTACCATTATCCCCGGCATTCGCCGTTGGTGATGTTTTTGCATTCGATCCTGGGTACTGCGACCAAC
>JANWWX010000058.1 GCA_025057195.1 Leptospiraceae bacterium
GGCGGCAGCGGCAGGGTAAAAGCCGTTTTGATTACTTTTTGCTTTTTGGCAAAAAATACGACTATTTATTCCGGTCATCGCCCTATGGCAGTGAGGGAAAAATCGAAGCAATAATTGCCACCGCAAAGTGGCGGTAAATAGGGAAGCTAAGTCAACGCAAATTGGCAACCAATTCGGCAATGATAAAAAAATACAGGGCCACATGAAGTTCTATGCAAAAACCTGTTAATCCACAACCAGCTAAAAAATTTTTCAAAGTTATTGAACCCAACCAAACTCCTTTACGCGCGTAGTTAGATGTAAACAAGCGTGCATGGCAAAACTTGTCTTAATCCGCCACGGCCAATCGCTGTGGAATCTGCACAATTTGTTCACCGGCTGGGTGGATGTTCCACTTTCTTCGCAAGGCATTGCAGAGGCGATCGCCGCCGGCCAGCGCCTGGCACACGAAAAGTTCGACATCATCTATACCTCGACGCTCATCCGCGCCATCACCACAGCAATGATTGTTATGGCCGAAAATAAAGAAGGTAAGGTTCCTGTGCTCGTGAGGGAAAATCGTGAAAAACCAGAACACTGGTACAGGATCCATTCTGAGCAGGCTGCTGCCAATACCATCCCGGTCTTCCCAGCCTGGCAGCTCAACGAGCGCATGTATGGCGAGCTACAAGGACTCAACAAGGAAGAGACGGCCAAAAAATTTGGAGACGCGCAGGTGAAGCTATGGCGGCGCAGCTACGACGTTGCCCCGCCCGGTGGAGAGTCACTCAAGGATACTGCAGAACGCACCATCCCCTGGTTTCGGGAAAATATTGAACCTAAATTGAAAGAGGGTAAAAATATCCTTGTGGCAGCACACGGCAACAGCCTGCGTGCGGTGATCATGTATTTGGAAAACTTGTCGCGCGAACAGGTGCTCGAGTTAGAACTCAAAACCGGTGAGCCGGTAGTTTTCGAGTGGCGTGACGGCGGGATTGTGCGTGCCTAATGGACGAAATAGCACTCTCAATCCTGCACTATGTCTATGACCACTCGGAACGGCAAATCCCGTTGGCCGAGCTTGAGCTGCAGTTAGGCAGAGACATCCACTCCCTGCGTCCGGTAATTGAGGATTTAAAAAGCGCCGGTTTCATTGCCGAAGAAGAGTACCGGTTGGAAATTTTGGCAGCAGGGCGCAGCTTCGCGCAGAGCCGTTGGGCATGAAATTCCTGGGCATCGATCCTGGTTATGCACGGCTTGGCTATGGCATCATCGAAGTGCGCGCACAGCAGCCACGCTATGTCGATGCGGGGGTTTTTGAAACTGCCGCGCACGAAAAGGAAGGCCGGCGGTTATGGTTGCTGCTGGAATTTTTGGAGCGACTCTTCCGCAAACACAAAATCACGCATGCGGCGCTGGAGCAGGTTTTTTTGCGCCGTGACCTAAGCACGGGGATCCGGCTTGCGGAAGCACGTGGCATCATTGTGCTCAGCCTCTACCGCGCGCAGATCCCTTACTCAGAAATTTCCCCCAGTGCGATGAAAAAGGCCATCACGGGCTCTGGCACCGCCCACAAAAAGGCTGTGCAGTTGATGACGGCAAAGCTGCTGCAGGTCCCCACAGGGGTGCGCCTCGACGATGCCGACGACGGACTGGGCTTGGCTTTTTGCGCCTGGCTGAATTGGCAAAAGGGAGTGAAAGAGAACTTGGGCCGCCAGACATTACCAGCGGCCCGCTAAGTTTAACGTGCCTCTAAAAACTCTACGCGGCGTTTGGCTTCTGGCAGATCCACCGTGTCTACCCGTGAGCCTTTGGGATCAAAATACGCGATCCCGCGCAACCGGCCGTCTGGGTGATAGACCTCCGCGCGGTTGGCTTTGCCGTCCAAGAAAAATGTACGTGTTTTGATCTTCCCGTCAGGGTAGAAGTGTTCGCTCTGCCGCAGTTGGTTATTTTCAAAGAAATACTGTTTTTCTGGGATCCCGTTCTGGTCGATGTCAATCAGCCGGCGTTCGGCAGTCTCACTCATCTGGTAGCGGGTACCAATGGTTTTGCCTTCTTTGTCGGTCAATGGCGCCGACTCGCCCGGACGCAGGCTTTTACCTGCGCAGGCGAGCGATAGAACCATACTCGGCAAAATTATACAGGAATATCTGAAGCGCAACCTCATAGCTGCATCAAGGTACTACTAACACCCCATGTCCCCAACGCGCAGCGGGTAAAGGCGGCAGCGCCGTACTTGTTCCAGGAACATTAGACGCCCAGGCTAGAACCGGTGGTGACGCGCCATTAGGAGTCAAAGCTGCAGCATAAACGTTAGCAGTCGCTTGAATATTTTGAGCTGCAGCAGTACCTGTATTGCCGCCCACCACGTACAATACGTTGTTGAGAATCGCCACACCCGGAAATGAGGTTGCCACGGGCAGGGGGATACCGGTTGCCCATGCCCCTGTGTAGGGGGCTGCTAGAGCCTGCACTGTCGTCACTGATGTCCAAGCTGTCAGAGTGCCAGCGCCGCCAGCGCTGTTATTAGCACCGCCTACAAAACCACCAGTATTTCCCGTATTGGCCGTCAAGCCGCCAATGGCGAGAATGAAGTTCACATTTCCCGGGCCTCCAGGCGAATACAAAATACAACCTACTCCGCTGCGATTGGTGAAACCTGTACCCATAGTAGTTGTTGTCGGTGTTGCAGGGGAAAGTCCTGCCAATAACAAGAACTGCTGTGTGGCCGCAGTGATCGTTGTTGCGGCTGTGCGTGCTGTGTTATGGATTACAATGGAACCATCCGCCACAGCACACTTGTCACTACCCTGGCCGGTTGTTGCTCCCAGTGCCGTCTGCGCAGTGATCGTATCGGCCGCGGGATCGTATAGTGCGTTTAGGGTTGAAACAGCCCACGCTGTTGCCGCGTTGACGCTCGTACCGCCGAGAACCAGTATTCTTGAACCAACAACCACGGCGGTGCCATGCGCCATGGCTGAAGGTAGAGTCGCGCTAGACGTGCTCCACGTAAGTGTTTCCGTATCAAGAATTTGAATTAAGTTTTGAACCGCGCCAGCGGAATTGAATCCACCAAATACATAAATCTTCCGGCCATACTTTGCATAGGCAGCAAAGCTAACAGGGGTATAGGTACCTGAGGTGGTCGCTGTGGTCCATGTGTTAGTGCTTGGTGAATAATAGACCACCGAGCTTAAAGCTGATGAAAGCGCCCCTGAAGTGCCACCCACAACCCAGAGTCTCGATTCGTTTGTTGAACTAGCGCTCACTCCACCAGTGGCATCCCCCGTAGCCTGAGGGTTAAGCGCGGCTGCAGCATCACCCAACAGTGTCGCATTTTGTGTGCATTGGGTGGCAAAGATTGCCAACATGAAAACAAAAGTGGCAAGAATTGTGCGTTGCATTTTTGTACCTCCTTGAGTCTGCATCAGAACATCCATCCAAAAGATAAATACGCTGCGACGTGGTTTAAGGTTGCCGTGCTTTCGCGCACCGCAAGCCACAATGCCCCCAACTTGGCATTCAAGAAAGGAGTGATATGGTACTTAAAGCCGAGTTCAGCACCATAGCTCATGTCCAACGCTAAGCGTTCGGATGCTGCTGGCGTATTGGTGCGGGTTAGGCTCACCCCATAATTCCCTTGCACAAAAACATCGAGCGGCAGTGTGCCAATCTGGCGTGCCAATGCCAGCGTCAGTTGGCCAGGAAAAAGCCCAATCCGCACACTGCTATTACTTTTACCGACGCTATGCATATAACCTGCCATGAGTCCCGGAGTGAGGCGTAAAGACCACGGTAAGAGGAAGTGGGGCGCTTCCACCTGCAAGAAACCAAAGACACCTGGCTTGAGCAGGTTGTTGAACGTGCCAATGTTATAGAACATGGAGCCACCTTTGAGTGAAAGCTCCCACTTGCGCGGGCGGGCAGCAATGGCATCGGCCTGGCGTGCCTTTTCTGCATCTAAATAGTCAATCCGCTCTATATTTTCGTTTTTGACAACCACTTCCCCTGTAACTGTCTGCACCGAGGTAGTGGCCGCATCCGCTTTGGTGATGGTACCGCGGTAACGGGAACCGTCCTTGGTGACCACCTCCGCTGCACGGCGCTTATCGGCATCAGGATCGTATTTTATATTGCGTTCCACTTTTTCGACCCGGCTGGCATCCAGTGCCAAATCCTGCCCTGACACCTTGATCATGATTCTTGAGGCATTCATCTCGGTGATTTTTCCAACAATCACAGTGCCGTCGATCAGCGTTACCCGATCCACAAGGTTATCTTTATCTTTCAAACCCAATTGCCTGCTACTGGTGTCTGAGACCACCACCGTGCCAGTGGGAGCTGGTGTCACCACGGTCGTGTTGGCCTGCGCATAGGCTACCTGGAAAGCGGCCAATACTACAAACGCCACTGCAGGTCGCATAAAACAATCCCTCATGAGCATCTCTCCCCCTCAACGTTTTTACTTTTGACGAATCTGCTTAAATTTTTTCGACATTGTGGAAAGAAAACTTAACGCAGTGCGAAATAAACCTTACGGGGTACATTTCCGCCTTTTGCGCGGCGCCCCGCCAGTTTAGATTGACAATGGCTCAAGGGGCCAACGTGAGAAGGCGAAAACCGGCAGGGCTGGACCCACATAACAAATAAAAAATGCTAATCGTGCTTTAAGTTTTTGACGAGCTTAGTGATAGGGAGTAGAAGAAAAAAATAGCATGGGGATGAAGTATAGGCTAAAAATGCCTCTATCTTAGATTAACTTTGATTAAAATGCTTCAACTTATTTTAATATGATTTACTTTCACTAAGTCTCCTCTCCGTTGTTGGAAGGGAAAACCCACACTGGGTGCGCCAAGGAAGGCGCAAAGGGTTTTTGAGTAAACAACGGAGGGTTTATGATCATCAACCATAACCTAAGTGCGATCAACTCGCACCGTGTGCTCAAGTTCCAGCATGACGAACTGAGCAAAAACATGGAGAAGCTGTCGAGCGGCATGCGCATCAACCGCGGCGGCGACGATGCCTCAGGGCTTGCCGTCTCCGAGAAAATGCGTACACAAGTCGCAGGATTGCGCCAGGCCGAGCGCAACGCCGAAGACGGCATGAGCCTGATCCAGACCACCGAAGGCTACCTGCACGAGCTGACCGAGATCTTACAGCGCATCCGGGTGCTGTCGGTGCAATCTGCCAACGGCATCTACACCGCCGAGGACCGGCAGATGATGCAGGTCGAGGTCTCGCAGCTCATCGACGAAGTCGACCGCATCGCCTCGCAGGCAGAGTTCAACACGATGAAACTGCTCCAAGGCGACTTTGCCCGCACTTCGGTAACCGCTTCCATGTGGTTCCACATCGGCGCCAACATGCACCAGCGCGAGCGCGTGTTCATCAGCACGATGACTGCCACAGCGCTGAACCTGCGCACGCAAGTGGGTGGCATCGAATCGCTTTCGACACCGGCTAAAGCCAATAACCTCATCGGCATTACCGACCAAGCGCTTTACATCGTGAACAAGCAGCGTGCCAACTTAGGTGCTTATTTTAACCGCCTCGAGCATGCCGCAAAGGGCTTGATGAATGCGTATGAAAATATCCAGGCCTCGGAAAGCCGCATCCGCGATGCCGACATGGCTGAAGAGATGACCAAATTCACACGCAACCAAATCTTGATCCAGAGCGGCACGGCGATGCTAGCACAGGCCAATGCGAAGCCGCAGACGGTGCTTTACCTGTTGCGATAGCAAAGCTTTTGCTTGACCAGGAGGCAGCATAGGCTGCCTTACTGTGTTTGCTATCTTACTGCTTTTGCGGGTCTTTTGGGCATCCCCCCGCCTCCTGTTGCCCGTTGCAAAAAGGAGGTGAGGGGGTGTCTGACTGGGAGAGACCCGCAAGACGGAGGTACTGTGCACGGATGCCAGTACCGCGTCTCGAACACAGGCACTCCCCGTCCCTGCCACCGGCGAGGGATAATACAAAGACAAAGGAGTGTCTATGGTCATTCGGAACAACCTGAGCGCGATCAACGCACACCGCGTTCTGAAGTTCAACGAATGGGAGACTGACAAGACCATGGCTCGGCTCGCTTCGGGGGAACGTATCACCCGTTCTGCTGACGATGCCTCTGGCCTTGCTGTTTCCGAAAAACTCAGGACGCAGGTACAAGGGCTGCGCCAGGCGGAGCGCAACACCGAAGACGGGATCAGCTTTGTGCAGACTGCTGACGGTTATCTCAACCAGCTTGCAGACCTGCTGCAGCGGATCCGCGTCCTTGCGGTGCAATCTGCCAACGGGATCTACACTGCAGAAGACCGCCAACTGATGCAGGTGGAGATCTCGCAACTGGTCGATGAGGTGGACCGCATCGCCTCGCAGGCGGAATTCAACCGCTTCAAAGTGCTTTTGGGTGATTTTGCCCGTGGCTCACGGACCGCATCGATGTGGTTCCACATGGGGGCCAACATGCACCAGCGCGAGCGAGTCTATGTCGGCACCATGACCGCTACCGCCTTGAAACTGAGAGAAAACGGCATGCCCGAAACACTGTCCACAGCCGCACGGGCCAATAACCTAATCGGCATTGTGGACGAGGCGCTCGCACGCCTGCTCAAGCAACGTGCCGATTTGGGCAGCTACTCTAACCGGCTGGAATTGTCGGCCAAGGGGCTGATGAATGCCTATGAAAATATCCAGGCATCTGAAAGCCGCATCCGCGACGCCGACATGGCCGAAGAAATGGTCCGCTACACCACGGGCCAGATCTTGCAACAGAGTGGAACGGCGATGCTCGCCCAGGCCAACCAAAAAGCAGCAAGTGTGTTGCGCCTTCTGGGTCGCGAATAATGTCCACCCGTTCCGGGAATTCCGGAGCGGGTTTTTTTGTTTGACCGCAGTAATTCTAAAGCGAGTGTCAGCTATGAAAGGTCTGACTGCGGATTTAGTGCAAATTCTTGCAGACCCGCATGTGCGCGAAAATGTTGGGCTTCTAACGTATGAACAATACTTTGCAGCAGCCCAGCGTGGTGAGTTGCCCGAAAAGACCGAACTCCTCGAAGGGATGGTATTCCATTCTATGCCAAAATCTCCGCTGCACGCCAACATCATCCGCCATCTGGTGTCGCTCCTGCAGCGGCTTTTGCCATCTGGCTATTTCCTTTCGCAGGAATCACCGCTTGCCATTCCGCAGGCGGCATCAGCACCCGAACCTGACATCATGGTCTGCCGCGGCAGCGAAGCCGACTATTGGCACCAGCACCCCCAAACCGCGGAATTAGTGATCGAAATCGCCGTCACCAGCACCAGCCTTGACCGCTACAAGGCCAAACTCTATGCGCTTGCCGGCGTGCGCGAATATTGGCTGCTCGATGCCGAATCCCGGCGCCTGGAAATTTTCTGTGAACCAGAAAATGGCCGCTACCTTAAAGTGGAAATTATTGAAGACGAAGTCGCATCCCACGCATTGCCACAAATCCGCTTTAAACTTAACCAAATTTTACCACCGTTGGGATGATGGGAATAACCGTTGGGATGATGGGAATAAAAGGTCTAACTGCGGATTTAGTGCAAATTCTTGCAGACCCGCAGGTACGCGAAAATGTCGGGCTTTTAACGTATGAACAATACTTTGCAGCA
>JANWWX010000059.1 GCA_025057195.1 Leptospiraceae bacterium
ACCGATCATGTATGCCTTGTCCATGTGCCCATTCCATTTTCGGATATCAAAAAAAAGGTTTGAGGATTTTTTTGGATGGACAAGTGAGGAGCAGACTGGAGCGGGCATGCATGAATAGCATCATTGCACGCAAGAAGGCTGGCTTCAAGCTGAGCCGTGAGGAAATCGAAACCGTGGTGCGCGGTGCAACCACGGGGGAAATCCCCGATTACCAACTCAGCGCATTCCTCATGGCCGTTTGCTGGCGCGGCATGGACGTCGAAGAGCGCAGCCACCTGACGCGCGCCATGGCGGCCAGTGGCCGCAAGCTCGACTTCAGCGCGATTCCAGGCACCAAGGTCGATAAGCACTCTACCGGTGGGGTGGGAGATAAAACGTCGTTGGTGCTGGCGCCATGGCTGGCTGCTGCTGGCAAAAAAGTGCCGATGATCTCAGGCCGTGGCCTCGGCTTCACCGGTGGCACACTGGACAAGCTTGCGGCCGTGCCCGGCTATGATTTTAATAGCGACCCCAAGCGGCTGAGCAACCTTTTGTCCCAGGTCGGTTGTTTTATTATCGGGCAAAGTGCTGACATTGCCCCTGCCGACAAAAAGCTATACGCACTGCGCGATGTCACAGCCACCGTGGATGAAATTTCACTCATCACCGCATCGATCCTTTCCAAAAAACTCGCTGAGGATATTGGCGAATTGGTCATGGATGTCAAATGTGGCAGTGGTGCGTTTATGCAAAACCGCCGCGAGGCATTAGCCCTTGCCCGCTCCATCGCCGATACGGCCCATGCTGCCGGCGTCAAGACATCCTGCTTGATCACGGCTATGGATTTCCCACTGGGCCGTTTCACTGGCAATGCACTGGAGACTTGGGAAACACTGCAATTTTGTGAGCCTGATGGCATTTACTACAAGACCGCGGAGAAAATCATAAACAAAAAAAAGCCATTTGACCCGGATGAGCAGGTGGTGCGGCCTTTGGTCGAACTGACTTTGGAGCTGGCTGTTGCTATGCTTGAACCTATCGCGCTCAAAGACCTCAGGCGGCGGCAGAAGGCGATGGGTGACCTCATGGAGCTATGGCGATCGGGTGCTTTGAAAAAAAAGCAACACGAGTGGCTCACCGCACAGGGCGCCAATCTCTCCGCTTTTGCAGAAAAGGTGAAACCCATTCTGCAAGCACTGGAGGCTAGCAAAGGGGATGATGGTGATAGTGTATTGGTCTTCACCGCCCCGCAGGCGGGATCCTTGGCCCATGCCGATGGCCAAGCGATTGGAAACCTGATGGTGGAGTTGGGTGCTGGTCGCCGCCGTGCTGAGGACAGCATTGATGACCGCACGACCCTGGAAATGCTCGCCTGGCGAGGAAAAAAACTGGCCAAAAACGAGCCGATCCTGCGCATCTACAAAGCTGGCTTTGGTACAGCGGAGCGCCAGTTGGCCATGCGTGTTCTCAACAAGGCGTTAGTGATCCGCCGCAGCCCACCGCCGCCGCAGAAGGTGATCCTGACCAAAATCGCTACGCCTTAAGATCCAAAATCAGCCCGCGGATTTGCCCCATCAAATGTAGGACGATCACAACATCTTGGTTGCGTCTCAATAAACCCGCGTATAACTGTGCCAAGTGGGCATCGATGGTCTTGAGTATTTCATAGCGCCGTTTGCGCCTGTCCTCCCAACCGTGCAGCCGGTAGCTGCGGTGTACCAATTGTTCGCATAGCTTTTTAACGGTACTGCGGTAACGCTCGAAGTGGCCACGAGTCGGCTCGCGCGACAATTGCTCTTCGTCGGCACTGAGTTCGGCGAAAAGTTCTTCGATCGTTTTGGGGCGTTCTTTTTCCGGCCTGCGCGCAATTCCTGCGACCAGTGCCGCAAACCCGGACGTACCAGTAGCGCGGGCCCCTGTGCGGCGAGCTGCCGGGCGCATTCCCAGCTCGTTTGGTCCACTGGGGTTAGAATGGAGCGCGGTTACAGACTCCGCCATCGTTTTTTTATCGGCAGAATCTAAAGCAAGCCAAAGTCTTGCTGTTCAGTTGCCCACGCTAAGGTGATTGATGCGGGCCCTGCCTTCGAAAATCACCCCTTCATCGGCGATCAGATTGGCGGCGACAATATCCCCCATGACACAGGCGGTTTTTAGCAAATGGACAAAATCGAGTGCATAGATATTGCCATCGACGCGGCCGGCAACGATCACACTTTCCGCCTCGATATTGGTCTTGACATGTCCAGTTGGTCCAACAATCACCTGGTTGGTGCTGCGCACACTGCCGCTAATGGTGCCATCGACACGCAGCGCCCCAGTGAGTTGGAAATCCCCATGAAAGCTATCGCCTTCTCCGATATAACTGGAAACCGCTGGAGTCGAGTCTGCCTTCTTCATAAAATTAGGACTGCTATGCACCAGCCAATGGCAAGTAGGGCAGCGGGTTCACCGCTTCGGCACCGATGTGCACTTCATAGTGGAGAATGCTCTCAAAATTATCATCGGCGTGTCCCACATGCCCAATCTGTTCTCCTTTATTAACCTTTTCCTCTTGCGAGACTGTGACCTGGCCAATGCCCTTATAGACCGTTTCATAGCCATAGTTATGGCGGATCCGGACAGTATAGGTCAAATTCGCTTCGCGGTTGATGCTGACCACAATGCCGGGGGCTGTGGCAAAAACAGCCGCCCCGTGTGGCACAGCAATATCGACTCCCGGATTATAGCCCACACTCAGCCGGTGCGCCAGGCGCACGAAACCATACGGATTGACAATATAGCCTTCGACCGGCCAGATCGTGGGGGTATTTTTGAGCACGCGCTCGCGCTTTTTGATGTATTCCTGAACCTTGAGCAATGAGCCGCGCGAGAGCTCCATGTCATGCAGCATACGGTTCATCAGGAAGATCTCAAGGGGGATTTTTTCTGGGTCCTTGTTTTGCTCCGCCTTTTGCTGCAATTCTGCCAGCTGCGCTGAGAAGGTATCCATGCCCGAGACGGGATTTTCACCGTTACCCTGCGACAGCGATTGTAGAGCCGCCAGATTTTGTCGGATCTCTTCATAGGATTTACTGAGTTCAATTATTTCCTGGCGCACCTTGGCGAACTGCAGCTCGGCATCCTTGTGCGAAATCCTGAGTTTATCAATTTCTTGGATGGTGCTATTGTGGCGGATGACCAAAAAAGTGCTGACCACAAGCACAATGGCCAGCAAGCTTCCGAGAATAATCAGCGTGAGATTGCTGATGTGGTAATTACGGATCCTAAGCTCGTTGTGCGGAATAAACATCAGGGTCAGCCGTTCGTTGCGCTTCTTGCGAATCCAGGTTAGGACTTTCTGTTGGTACCGTGCAATCTTGCCCAGAGTCGGGGCCACAACCCGAATGGGTTGTTTTTTACGCGTTGGCAAAGCAATCGGCCCACCCTGTTCTAGGGCAAGCACTGCAGCTGCAGCCCGGTTACGGCTGGTTTGCGATTCCTTCTTCACCCCTGCCAGTCTTGCAGGCAATTTTGCGCCGTCAACGATTAGGACAGGAGGCAAACGGAAGTAAGACTTACCCAAAAAATCGCATGACCGCCCGCAGGACTCCAGGCATTCGGCCTGCCATGGATAAAGAGCGAAAAATCCGCATTGCTGTCGGCTTGATGGCGGCCATCTCGGTCAGCACTTTCATTGCGCTTTTGGCGATTGTTGGACGCTGGAAAATTGCCGGCGAGGGCATGCGCTTGCACCTGCGGTTCCGTTTTCTCAACAACCTGGCCACGGGGGCACCGGTGCGTGTCTCTGGTGGCTTGCCGGTCGGTTATGTGGAAAAGATTTATGAAAAAGACCTGCGTACCTATGTCCAAATCTGGCTGCGCAACGACCTGCGCAACAAAATCCCTAAACGTGCCGAGACGGTGTTTGCCATCTATACCACCGGCCTCATGGGACAAAAGTATATCAATATCACTGTGCCAGAGGGAAAACCCGATGATACCTTTTTCCAGGATGGTGACGAGTGGGTGGGTGTCGATCCACCGTCGATCGATCAGATGCTGATGGCGTTTTCCAGCTGGTTCGACGGCAAAAACGGTGGCCAGGTACTTGCTGAAATCATGAAAGAAACCGAAACATTCTTGGCCAACCTGAATGCGATTGTCAACGAGAACCGCGGCGACATCCGCCAGACAATCCGCCAGGCGCGCGAGTCATTCACCACACTCTCGGCGCAGCTCGACACGCTGATGCAGAAACTCAACGTGCTTTCCAAAAATTTCACTGATATTTCTAACCAAAACAAGCAAGATATCCAGATCATGTTGGAAAACATGTCGCGCATCTCGCGGGATCTAAATTTGATCACACAGCGGATCAATTCGGGCCGTGGCTCGGTCGGCAAGCTGATCCAAGACGAAGAGCTTTACAAAAATGCCAATGAAGCGGCATACCATGCGCGGGAGTTGTTCCGCAAGCTGGAGGAAAATCCTTCGCTGTTTTTAAGCAAAGGCAACTGATGCTGCCAGAGGACAAAACGCGGCGCGCGGCGATCCGTGCGGGAACCTGGGTCGTCAGTGGTTTTTTACTCCTGATTGTTGTTGCGATCATTGGGGCGCGCATCCACACTGCGCGCGCCGGCTTTACCATCGATGTCACTTTTTCATTCCTCAGCAACCTGACCCGTAATGCGCGTGTGCTGCTGTCCGGTGGCCGGCAGGTTGGCTATGTCAAAGACATCTTTGAACGCGACCAGCAGACCTATGTCCGGCTTTACCTCGACAATTCGCTGCGCGGCCGCTTACCGCAGCCACCGGACACCCAGATCGCGATTTTTTCCAATAACCTGATGGGGCAGAAATACATCAATATCCAGTTTCGCGAGCTCAAACCCGGCCAGCCGGTGATTGAACCGGGCCAGGTGGTGCGTGGCATTTCACCGCCTTCGCTGGAACAAATGATGCTATCGTTCTCCAGTTGGTTTGAAGGCAAAAGTGTCGGCGAGGTGGCAGAGCTAATCTTTGGCAAGGCGGCTCTGCTACGCCGCAACCTGGACGACATCATTGCGGAAAATCGTGACGACCTCGAGGCCACCCTCGCAGGTGCCCGCAATTATTTCACAGGACTTTCGACACAGCTTGAAACCCTAAAAAGCAATCTGACTCTGCTTGCGCGCAACAGCCAAGAAATACTCGCCGCCGAACAAGAATCCTTGGCACAGCTCATCGCCAATACTTCGGAGCTCGCCAAGAATCTCGAATCCTTAGAAAAAGCCCTTGCGGCAAACCGGGGTAGTTTGGGCAAATTCCATCGTGAGAGCAAATCGCTGCGCGATAACATTCGGCTGACAGCAGAATATGGCCGATCCTTTGTTCGCTGCATCCGCGAGCGGCCTTGGGTGATTATTTACAAAGAGTCCTGTCGGCAGCGCTAATCCGTAGCCTGGATTTTGCGTAAAAGCTCTTCCCGGCGTTTTTCGTCGAGTACCGGCGCTGTTCCACCTGCCGCGCGCCGACTGCGGATGAAGATGGCCGCAACCCCAGCAGCCAAGACCACCGATAGCATTGCAAAGATCGCAAGATAGCCTGTTTCTGGGCTGGTTAGGATTTGGCTGCCAAAACCATCGCGCAGCTGCGGCAAAAGGTAGCGATACTCTGCCGAGCGTGCCATGGCAAACGCCTCTGAAGTCTCTACCATCTTGCCAAAGCCATTGCGAAAACCTTGCAAAATCTCCTCATCGCTCAAACCTGCCAAGAGCAATTTATCAATCGCATCGCGCATCGGCCAGGCATTGCAGTGTCCGGTGTGGTTGCAGTTCCGCAGCGGCATGTTGCAGCCACAGGTGCATAGGATTTTCCGCGAGAGATTGTCAAAGCGCCTGAGTAGCACTGGATCCTTGAGCCGGCTGTGGGCGCTCTGCGCCGCCGTCGCTTCGGCAAGCAGTAAAAATACCACCGGGAAGGTAACACGAGCCAATCGCATCGGGATAGAATATATGCAACGGCAGCAGGACGGAACAATTTTTCTTGAACTGGCACAATTGGGGGAATTTGGCCAAAATACAACGAGTTTAACACAGAGGATCAAAGGCCATAGAAACAAATCCATTTGCTATGCTGCTATCCCAGAACTAAAGCAAGCACCCAAACAGTGGTGTTGTGGACCAAAAAAGTAAGGCATAAAGCCTTTATTAATGAGTGCCGAATAGTAATCATCCAAGCATTGGCTGTTTAAAAATGCAAAGCCACCAAGCACACCAATCCAACTGCTATGTTGCAATCCAGAGGTAAAATTCCGTTTCCTATCGTCTCGTGTTGCCTGCTGTGGCGGCGGAGGGAGGTTTTGATGAGGAAAACTGTAAAAATTCGGTGTAAATATACCCCTCAGCGCCCCACATTTTGATTTTCGTGTTGTAATTACTGAAAAACATTCCCCGGTCTTCAGCTTCCAGATGCTCCGCCCCGGGAACGATCCCCTCTTCAGCCAAGCATAGCATCACGAAGATCAGATGTGACACCGACCAGCGTAATGAAAACGCGAGAGTGTGTAGCGAACCGTAGGTTTCCATATCCCAGTACACTTGTACAATCGTGATGCCATCGCTGCCGTCGTTGTGTGTGCGGAGTTTTTGCCGTGACGGCGTGTGCCGGCGCAGGTAGCGAAGATAGAATGCTAAGTTTGCCATGACAAAAGCGTAGTGTTTATGGCAGAGATTTTCCGCCGGCACCGGGAGTGAGATACTGGTTTTGCGTTTTTCGTCCATAAGCCCCTCTATATATTAAATACCCAAAAATTGCGGATTTTTTTCAGTTTTTCTGAAAAATTTTTTGCTGGCTATGGATAAAAGGGCTTTTACATAGAACTCTAGCTCTATATTATATGGCTTTGTATTTTTTATTTTGACCACAACAAAATCATTTTCAGCCTGAAGCTGTGCGCCAATCGAGTGCGTGCTGCAATTGCTATTAGCTCCCCTACAAAAATACGTGTCTTGGTTTCGGATTTTCAACTATGTTTCGTTCCGGCTGGTGGCGGCGGCGATCACAGCGCTTTTGGTTGCCTGGCTTTTGGGTCCCCGCTTCATCCACTTTTTGCGCCGATTGAAGTTCGGTGAGTCGGTGCGTTCCGACGGCCCAGCCTCGCATGCCAGCAAAGCCGGCACACCGACCATGGGAGGCTTGCTGATCATGGCCAGCATGAGCATCGCGCTTTTGCTGTGGGGCAACCTTAGTAATCTCTATGTCATTTTACTGTGGCTGGGCACTTTGGCGTTGAGTGCACTTGGTTTCATTGACGATTACACAAAGTCGGTGCTCAAAATCAGTGGTGGCATGCGTGCGCGCACCAAATTTTTCTGGCAGATGCTGATTGCGTTGGGTTTTGCCGCAATGGTCTACCACTTCCCCTATACACCAAAGGGTATGCCGGAGCAGGCGACCTGGTTATTCTTGCCTTTTATCAAAAATCCAGTCCTGGATTTAGGCATCTTTGCTATTTTTTTCTGGATGTTAGTGGTTGTCGGTTCCAGCAATGCCGTCAACCTCACGGACGGTCTAGACGGGCTGGCTGCCGGTGCTGCGCTCATTGTCATCGGCACACTCGCACTATTGGCTTAT
>JANWWX010000005.1 GCA_025057195.1 Leptospiraceae bacterium
CACTGGTGCGGCCAAAACATATATTGAGGATCTGCGCGAAGAGTTTGTGCGCGACTATGTTTTCCCGATGCTGCGGGCGTCTGCCGTCTATGAGATGCGCTACCTTTTGGGGACATCGATTGCGCGCCCGCTGATCGCCAAGCGCCAGGTCGAAATCGCGATGAAGGAAGGTGCCGATGCTGTTGCCCACGGTGCCACAGGCAAAGGCAATGACCAGGTGCGTTTCGAACTGACCTATATGGCGCTTAACCCAAAACTGAAAATCATCGCACCCTGGCGGATATGGCAATTCCGTGGCCGAGAAGATCTACTGCGCTATGCCCAAGAGGAAAATATTCCCGTCACTGCGACAGCAGAAAAACCCTACTCGATTGACCGCAATGCACTGCATGTCAGCTATGAAGGTGGCATCCTCGAAGACCCATGGCACGAATTCAAAGAAGACATGTTTTTGCTCACCACTAGCCCTGAAAAGGCTCCCGACACTCCGGAAGTAGTCGAAATTGAATTTGCCGGCGGCAATGCCATCGCAGTCAACGGGGAAAAGCTTTCGCCTTATGCCCTTTTAGCCAAGCTCAATAAAATCGGTGCTCGCCACGGTGTCGGCCGCATCGACATTGTCGAAAACCGTTTGGTCGGTATCAAGTCGCGCGGTGTCTATGAAACTCCAGGCGGTACCATATTGCACTTAGCGCACCGTGATCTTGAATCGATCACGCTCGAGCGCAATTTGCAGCACCTCAAAGATGAACTCAGCCTGCGCTATGCCCGATTGGTTTATAACGGGCAGTGGTTCACACCAGAACGGGAGGCGCTGCAGGCATTCATCGACCATGCCAACCGTGTGGTCAATGGCGTTGTCAAAGTCAAACTCTTCAAGGGCAATGCGCTGGTCGTCGCCCGCCGTTCACCCAATTCGCTCTACGACGCGGCGCTCGCTTCTTTTGAACGCGACGAAGTCTATAACCAAAAAGATGCCGAGGGGTTCATCCGCCTTTTTGCCTTGACCGCACGCAACAGTTACCGCCAGTATAAGGACTCTTAGGTATGGCGACGTTGCAGAGTTTTGTTTCTCCCGAAAATTGGTACTCGCTGCAGTACCCACGCACTTGGGAAATGGAGGTCATTGAGGGCATCCCCACATTTTTTGATGGAATCAGCCCGTATGGCGGTGCGCTGCAGTTTTTTGCCGCCAACCTCACCGGCCAGGCCAACGAAGCGATGCTGCGCGAATCGCCGTTTTTGGCCGGCAACTCTCTGCAGGAAAAAATGGAGCTTTTCCTCAGCCAGCAAGGTGTCTCTCCTGTAGGCATCCATTCTTTGGAACGCGACCAGACCCTAATGAAAGTCTGTGAATACCGCAGCGGTGGGCACTTTTTCTTGGCGCTGATGGCTGAGCGCGGCAGCATTTTCGTGTTAGCGCTTTATAATTGCAAGGGTGAACCCGACGAGGCAGAGGCCATGACCGTGGGCAAGATCCTGCAGTCGCTGACGTTGCTATAGTTTTTGCACCAGCGCGCGGAAAAAATCCCCACGCTCCTCAAAACTCCGGAAACGGTCCCACGAAGTGGCCGCAGGAGAAAGCAGCACCGTCGCAGTTTTAGCGCCAACCTCCTGGATTGCCGCCAAGGCTGACTGCAGGGCGTCCTCTAAATTCGGTACGATGGCAAAATCTGTAAAGCCCGCTTTGCGGAAATCGTCTGCCATGATTGTACGGCATTCGCCATAAACGAATGCGCGCGCCTTTTTGGCCAAGAGGGCTTGCGCTAGTGCCTGGTAGTTTTCGCCTTTGCTGCGCCCGCCCAAAAGCACAAAGACCGGTGCTGCCGCATTTGCCAAGGCGGTCATCGCCGCCTGCGTGGTGGTCGCCTTACTGTCATTGATAAACACAATTCCTGGGTAGCGCGGGTTAGTGATGGTCTCAAAGCGGTGCGGCAATGGCTTCAGCTTGCCGATTGCCCGTTCCAACTCTTCCCAACGCAGTTCAGGAAAGACTGCGTGGATCGCCTCGAGTGCAAAAAGCAAGTTGGCATAGTTGTGGCGGCCTTTGAGGGCACAATCCGCCAGAGAAAAGCGCTGCATCTTAGGGATAAAAATTAGCGTGTGGTCTTCCACTGCGAAATTCACACCACGCAAAAGGGCAGTATCTACGGCCAGCACCGGTACAGCCTGTGCCGCCAGCGGATGGTGGTCTTTCCAATAGGGGGTGGCACCAGGCAAAAGGCTGCTATTGACCACGAGTGGATTTTTTCCTCGCAGCAGCTTTAGCATATTCCACTTGGCGAGACCATACTCCTCAATGCTGCTATAGCGGTCGAGATGGTCTGCTGCCAAGTTCAGGAAAATGCCTGCTGCCAAGGCCAATTCCCCTGGTTCTTCCAGTTGGTAGCTGGAAAGCTCGCAAGCAAGCACCTGCCCCATATAACGCGGTAAGGATAGCACAATTTCGGAAAGTGGAGTCCCAAAATTGCCGCACTCGAGTGCGGGTTTGCCCAAGGCGCGCAAAAGCTGTGCCACGATCGTGGTGGTGGTGCTTTTGCCGTCGGTACCCGTGATGCCGATAATTGTAAAATCTTTCAGGTATGGCGCGCAGTAGGCGACTTCGGTGATGACCGGAATGCCGTGCGCGCGTGCTTTTTGGATAAAGGGATGCCGCAACGGCACGCCGGGTGTGAGTGTCACCACATCGAATTGGCTGCACAGCCGATCAAAATCCAAACTGTCGTGCGGGACATGGCTTAAAAGCTGCGCATCGAGCCCTTTGGGAGCAAGTGTGGGGTTGTGGTCATACCATAGCACATGGTGGCCGTGCTGTTGCAGTAGTTTTGCATAAGAGTTTCCCGTCTTGCCGCCAGCCCCAATCAGTAAATAGCGCACGGTGACCCCTAAAAGCCAGCGCTCTTTTCGACAAATCGGGTAAAAAGTGGGTGCGGCGCCAAGGGTTTTGATTTGAATTCCGGGTGGTATTGTGTGCCAATGAAGAATGGATGCAGGCTGCGATCGAGTTCAATCGCTTCGACCAGCATGCCGTCGGGCGAGAGGCCGCTCAAGCGCATTCCCGCTTGTTCAAAAAGCGTGCGGTAGCGGTTGTTGAATTCAAAGCGGTGGCGGTGCCGTTCGGAAACCACCGGCTCGAGATAGCACTCGTAAAGCAGCGAACCCTCCCGCAACCGGCATGGGTACGCGCCGAGCCGCATGGTGCCGCCTTTGTTGACAATCGCCATTTGCTCCTCCATGAGGCTGATCACCGGATGTGCGGTCTCGGGAGCAAATTCGGTCGAGTTGGCCTCAGCCAACCCTAATACATTGCGCGCAAATTCAATCACCGCACATTGCATGCCGAGGCAGATGCCAAAGTACGGGATCTTGTGTTCCCGCGCGTAGCGAATGGCCAAGAGCTTGCCCTCAATGCCGCGCTCGCCAAAACCACCGGGCACCAAGATTCCCTGTGCTGCGCCGAGCAGCTCTTCCACATTCTCGGGTTCGACTCTTTCAGAATCGATTTTCAAAAAATCGACAGCAATGCGCCGCGCAAAACCGCCGTGTGTGAGCGCCTCATAAAGCGAACGGTAGGCATCGTGCAGCGCGATATATTTCCCAACAACCGCAATGCGCACGCGCTGCGCCGGTGCACGAAAAACATCGACCACACGCTGCCAGCGCGCTAGCATCGGATTGGGTTCCAACAAAAACTCCCCAGCCTTGTTGCCCAAATGGAAATAGTTTAGGATTTCGCTATCAAGGTTTTCGCGGTGGAAAATCTGCGGGATTTCATAAATGGTATGTTCTATGTCTGGCGCCGAAAAGACGCGCCGCGGCAAAACGTTACAAAAAAGCGAAATTTTTTCTTTGAGTTCGGTGTCGAGCGGCACCTTGCTGCGGCAGATCAGGATGTCAGGCTGGATGCCCTGCTTGAGCAACTCTTTGACTGAATGCTGTGTCGGCTTGGTTTTAATTTCTCCTCCGGTGGTGATGATCGGGACCAGTGTCAAATGGATGAACATGGTATTTTCTGGACCATGCTCGAGCCGGAACTGGCGGATTGCCTCTAAGAATGGTACTGATTCAATGTCACCGACCGTGCCGCCGATTTCGACCAGGACAAAATCCAAATCGGGTTGGAGTTGGCTTAAAAGCAAAATCCGATTTTTGATTTCGTTGGTGATGTGCGGGATCACCTGCACGGTGCGGCCCAGGTATTCGCCGCGCCGCTCGCGCGAAATCACTGCATGGTAGATCTGGCCAGTCGAAACCGAATTTTCCCGTCCCAGCTTCGCCGAAGTGAAGCGTTCGTAGTAGCCTAAGTCAAGGTCGGTTTCCGCCCCGTCTTCGGTGACATAGACCTCGCCATGTTGGAATGGGCTCATCGTGCCGGGGTCGATGTTGATGTAAGGATCAAATTTGATGATGGTAACTTTGTAACCGCGCGCTTCCAAAAGTGCCCCAATCGAGGCGATCGAAACACCTTTGCCGAGCGAGCTTGCGACCCCGCCGGTCATGAAAATGTAACGCGGTCCCTGCATTTTCGGATTATGTCACTTTATGGTTTGCACTGTCAACCACTGGGCACGTGGTTACATCAACCAGTAGTGAGTCCTATGTTAGAAGGTCATTATCGAGGCGCTGCGGGAATAATTTTCCCTGCACCCCGAAAAAACGCCCACCAAAAACCTCATCCCCCCGCCTCAAGGCCACCAGGCATGAAGCAGCACAGCCTGCGATTAAACGCCACAACCGGGCTGGAATAGTGCTTAGCCATAGCGCGTTGGGGCATAACAAGGATTTTGGCAGCAATATCCTAAGCAGGGTGCTCAATAAATTCTTGTGGATAGAAGCCTGAGGCCAAAGGGCTTTCTGGAGTAAGCTTGGCTGCTGCGATCGATGCATGCGGCTCATGTTGAGTGGTGTGCGGTTATACGGTAAATGCACTTTGAATTGATGGAAGCGACGGTGTGATGCGAAGCCTGTGTAAAAATAGAGAGTGGTCAACGGTCTATAAGTCTATACAGGAAATCGATTTCTAAATCTTTTTGGATAGCAGCTGTTAGTCGAATATAGTGACTTGGCATGCGATTATCACTAGCCGGTGTGGGTTGACGTAAAGCATCTGGTATCGCTGAGTATTCGACGAATCTTTGCACCATAGTTTTCGGCAAGATTTTCACTTCACAAGGAATTACTTCTTGCGACATATTTGGACAGGAACCGCCTAAAAGGCTGCCACCTATTTGCACCCTCAGATTTTTATTTTCTTTTTTCAAGACCTTGATTTTCGTCACCGATACACCGAATGATAGTGCCATTTGGTTTGAACAACTTTTGGCATCGTGAAAGCCATGCGATATTAAACGCGTGATTCTCTTCAACCCCTTGTGATTTGCTTTGCCCACGTGGTAAATTTAATTTGGAAAGCTACGGATAGCAACTTCTCGGTCCACCATAACAAATTGCGAACATGGGGCCAATCATAAACCTCACGCAAACTTCTCGCGGTGTCGCCAGAAATGGCGCACGAGCCAGTAGAGCTGTGCGGCACCCAGCACGGAAGCAGCCACTGTTGCAGCGACCATGAATTTTGGCCAAAGCATGTAGGTGGCGGCAAAGACGATCAGAATAAAAAATAGCACACGCATAAATTCGAGCCAGACACCCCAACGCTTGCGCATCATGAGCCCGCCTGCAGCGGCAAGTCCGACCAAAACCGGGACAGCGAGGATTGCTTGGTAGGAAAGCGGCAGGTTTTTGCTCTGCTGCATGATGAGGAAAATGGGCAAGGTCAAAACGAAAGCAATTCCAGCGTAGGCCTTGAGAGCTGGTGTATTTTCTGGGTCATATTTGCGATAGGTGGCCGGGTCAATTTCGGGGATCGGCGATTTGCCGCCGAGGTAATCTGGCTTCCAGCCGGGCGGCTTGAACCAGACGCGCACTTTGTCCCAGCCGCGTGCCTTGCGGGTGAGCTGGATCAGGTGCCAAAAGTAGTGGAGCTGTGTCCAGATGGGATTGAAGGTTGTCAGCGGCTTCACCGTGCCATAGTGCGGTTCCTCCTCTTCGGGTTGGAAAGTGCCAAAAAGTTTATCCCAGATGATGAACACGCCGCCATGGTTTTTGTCGATGTATTTGGGGTTGACCCCGTGGTGCACGCGGTGGTGCGAGGGGGTATTCATAAAATACTCGAGGAAACCCATTTTTTTGATCAAGCGAGTATGGATGAAAAACTGGTAGAGGGTATTGAGCTGCGAGCAGACCATGAACTGCAGTGGTGAAAATCCCACAACGGCCATTGGCAAATAATACGGAAAAGAAAATAGGCGTTGGAATGCACCCTGGCGCAACGCGACAGCAAGGTTATATTCCTGGCTGGAGTGGTGTGCCTCGTGCGTGCCCCACAGGAATGCGATGTTGTGCGCATTGCGGTGGAATATGTAATAAATGAGGTCAACGAGAATAAATACTAAAATCCAGGTCCAAATGTTGACCGGAATGCCATAGCCTTGCCCTGGCACAAGTTCCTTCGGCCGGTGCACCCACTCAAAAAGCGCCACATACGCACCAAAAAGCAGGACTTTGGTGAAAACGCCGACGAGCTCCTGCAGCATGCCGGCACTCAAATCGGAGATCGCATCGTTGAAACGATAGACATCTTTTTTCATGATGAGCGCTGCCACCACTTCAATCGCGATCGAGATGAAAAAGATAGGAACTGCAAGTGCAATGAGATTGGAAAATTGGGTTTCCATAACTACCTCCTTTTTGTGGTTTTGCGGCTAGTAGCTTTTTTTGTGTTTTTTGCTTTGCGGACAACACGGCCGGCACTGGCGTGCGGCTTGCCGGAATTTCGGGTCACACGTTTCTGGGATTCGGCTTTCTTGCCATTGATTTTCGCAAAATAGCGCTGCATCGGATCCACATAATACTCAAACCAGCCTTCTTGGTATTCTGCGGCTTTGCCAGGAGGCAAATCGCTATGCTCTATTTCTACTTCGGTCACGCCGAACTTCTCGCTGAGTTGGATGGCCACCACCGAGTCAGGGTCTTCATCATGGAATTCCTTGGCGCGCCAGCTCTGCACGATCTTACGGTTTTCAATTAAGAGCAGATTTTTTCCCTCGACATAGCCATCCCACACGCTGAAGGAACCTCCCACCTCACGCGACATCACTGCTTTTTTGCCGGTCATCGCGGTATGCTGCGCACTGTCGAGCCAGGCATCGTAAACTTGCTTCGCGGTCGCCGGCAGGCTGAATCGGATATGCACTTTATCCTGCATCGAGCAAAGTATGATTCAAGTATTTACTGCAGCAACTAAATTTTAGTCTCTTGGCCATTGGTAAGTACCCAAGCATTGGTTTTTTGGAGAAAATTTCACAAACACAGAGAATCCACAGAGTCACAGCGGATGCACAAATCCAACTACTGTGTTGCTATCAAAATCCTCTTTGCTATCGTTTCGTGTTGCCTGCCGTGGGAGGAGATGGGGATTTTGCCGATGGAAATATCAAAAATTCCGTGTAAATATCCCCCGTAGCGCCCCACATTTTGATTTTCATGCCGTAATTACTGAAAAACAGTCCACGGTCTTCAGCTTCCAGATGTTCCGCCCCTGGAGCAATCCTCTCTTCAGCCAAGCATAGCATCACGAATACAAGATGCGACACCGACCAACGCAAGGCCATGGTAACAGGAGGTTACCGAGGCTGTGTGCGCCAAGGAGCGCTATGGTAACAGGAGGTTACCGAAGCTGTGTGCGCCAAGGAGGGCAAGCACACAGCAGCACGCAGCAATGCCAGGCTATGCAATGAACTATAGGTTTCCATATCCCAGTACACTTGTACAATGGTGATGCCGTCGCTGCCATCGTTGTGCGTACGGAGTTTTTGCCGTGGCGGTGGGTACCGGATGATAACTTTTCTGTCATCCGTCCTCTGTCTTTTGTCCCCTGAAAAATTAAATACCTAAAAAACGCAGAATTTTTTCAGGTTTTCTGAAAAATTTTTTGCCGGGCTGTGGTTTGAAGGACTTTTACATAGAACTCAGTGTGCTGTGTGGCTTGTGTTTTTTGATCCTTTGCTTGGGTGGTTGTGCTTTTCATGATGCTCCTTTTTGCTTGACGTAGGGATTTTGAAAAATCGCCGGCCGGCATGCTACCAAAGAGCACAATCCCTATGTTTTTCGCTTTGCTTTGTTTTGCGCTCGCTGGATGCAAATCCGAATGCGACCGCTATTTAGAAAAATTTTGTGCTGACCAACAAAGCCCACTTTGTGCAAGCGCGCGTGAGCGCAGCAAAAATTGGACACAGGACCAATGCCGGCTCGAACGCAACCAACTGGAAATTGAAGAGCAGTCCAAAAGGCTCGAACAAGAGTTGAAGTGATGCGCGAGTTTTTGGCGGCGCGCAGCCACGCCATCGACACGAGTGAAATCCGCCGTGTCTTTGACCTTGCCGCAAAAATCCCGAACCCCCTCAATCTCTCGATTGGGCAACCGGATTTTCCCGTGCCACAGCCGGTCAAAGAGGCCATCGCCAAAGCAATTGTGGACAACAAGACTGGCTACACGCAGACTGCGGGACTGCCGGCGTTGCGAGAAGCGATTGTGGAGTTTCTGGCCGAAAAAACCGGCTTTCGCTACCATCCAGACCACACCATTGTTTCGACCGGTGTGGCTTCGATCCTTTTTCTTTTATTCCAAGCGTTGATCGAGAAAGACGACGCGGTGCTGCTCCTCGATCCCTATTTTTTGATCTACCCGGCACTGGTGCGCTACCACGGGGCACGGCAATTCACTATCCCGGAAGATTTTGGTGAGGCTGAGATCGCCACGCTGGAAGCAGAGCTAGCACAAAAAGGAATAAAACTCAAACTCATCATTTATGCCTCGCCATCCAATCCCACTGGCAAAATCCTCAACCGCCTGCAGCTGGCGCTTTTGGCAGAGCTCGCTGAGAAACACGATGCGGTCATCGCCGCTGATGAGATCTATGCTGCTTTTGATTACGAAAACCAGCACGTGAGCATGGCGTCTTTGGCACCGGCGCGCACGCTGACGCTTAACGGTTTTTCCAAAAGCCATGCCTTGACGGGATTGCGTGTGGGCTATTTAGCAGCCCCGCCGCGATTTGCCGAAATCGTGCAAAAGATGATCACTTTGCAGCAGTACACCATGGTCTGCGCGCCACAGCCCGCACAGTGGGGGGCAATCACTGCCCTCAAAACGCCGATCCACGAAGAGCTCAAGACGATGAAGCGGCGGCGCGATTTTGTTATTGACAAACTTCGCATGGTGACGACGCTGGCTTCACCTGACGGAGCATTTTATGTGTATCCTAAGGTACCGGTGGATTCGGCACAGTTTGTGGCCAAAGCCATCGAGCGCAGGTTGCTTTTGGTACCTGGCTACATCTTTAGCGCCAACCGCAATTACGTCCGCATCAGCTATGCCACGCGCGAGGATATTCTTGAGGAGGGTTGTGCGGTATTCTGTGGTCTGGTGGAAGAACTCACTACGGGAGTGTCAAATGAAACTATTTAAAAAATTTTTATTTTTATTCTTTGTCTGCGTATTGCCTCTCGCTGCGCAGGCCAAAAGGAAGGCCAAACCAGCTCAGCCCGAACCGACGATAACCAGACCCGCTCCGCCCGAGGAGGCTGCCACAGCCGAGCCCGCCCAAGAAGAACCCACGTACTCCCCTCGTAATTGTAGCGACTATCCCTACATGAAGGGCTGTTGGAATCTAGTGTATGGGCCTATGCTTGGCCTTGAAGACGGAAAATTCATTTTCGGTGTTTATGGCATGGCGAATTACTTCATTAGGGAGCGCCTAGCATTGGGTGGCCGCATCTACGCGCTCTTTCCGGAAAATCTCCAGTACTATACCGTAGGCGCTACGATCCAATACTTTATCGGCCCGGTGGTGCTGAATACCCTCATTGTGCCGGGGTTTACCTTTGCACGGCTCTTTGTGCGGGGTGAGGTCACCTCTGATGGCCATTCGTATGCTCCAATGGTGGGATTCATTTGGCGCTCAGGGGGCAACTTTTACTATGGAATTTCTTACAATCGTACTACGTATGTCTATGGTGGCCTGAGCGTCACGAGAACTGAATTCTTACCCATATTCTTTTATACTTTTTAGATCGATAACCAAGACAATCGGGCAGTGGTCTGAGCCCATGTAGTTATGCAGGTGTTCCACTTCTTTAACTAATGGGTACAACGGGGCATCGACAATAAAATAATCGATGCGCCAGCCGACGTTGCGTTCGCGCGCACGCGACTGCATCTGCCACCATGTATAGCTCACCTTGTCAGGATATTTTTTGCGGAACACATCCACCCAATTGTCGGCAAGCAGGCGATCCACCCAAGCACGTTCTTCTGGCAAAAAGCCGATGCTATTTTCGTTTTCTTTGGGGCGGGCAAGATCGATCGGCTGGTGTGCCACGTTGAGATCGCCGGTAAAAAGCACGCGGTATTTTTGCCGGCGTAGCTCGGAAATATATTTATGGAAGTGGTCATAAAACTCCAGCTTCTCGCGCCAGGCCGCCTCCGATTTGCCGCCGTTGGGAAAATAATTACCAAACATAATCAGGTCACCGGAGCGGATCCCGATCACTCGCCCCTCGTGGTCGTTCCAGCCCGGCATGCCACGCAAAATTTCTGCAGAACGGAAAAGCCCGTGGCGGATGAATACGGCAGTCCCAGCATAGCCTGGCTTTTCTGCGCTGTGGTAGTGCGCATCATAGCCAGTGGGATGGCGCAGTGCTTCGCTGAGTTGTTCGGGCTTGGCCTTGGTTTCCTGGATGAACAGGACGTCTGGTTTTTGCTCAACAATTAGCTTTTGCAGCTCTCCTTTTTTTTCGATCGCACGGATGCCATTGACATTAAACGAGATGATTTTCATATTTCAGGTTATGCTTTTTAGATGCTGTGCACACTTTTTTATGGTTTTCTTAAAAAATGGCTCTTGAGTCTCTTTGAGTTTTCCCTACAACCATGCAGCAAGCATGATGTCGGCCAATTTCGAACATACACACTATTCCTTGACGGCAGCTTTTGCCTTTCAACTCAAACGCATGGCTGTTCTTCTGACAGAAAAAACCCGTATCATTGTGCAGGGCATCACTGGCAAAGAGGGTTCGTTCCATACCGCACAGATGCTAGAATACAACACGAAGGCGAAAGTCGTGGGCGGTGTCACCCCCGGCAAGGGCGGCCAGAAATCCGAACACGGTTTGCCGATATTCAACAGCGTGCGGGAAGCAATAGAAAAAGAAGGCGCGAATGCTTCGGTGATTTTCGTGCCACCGGCATTTGCTGCGGATGCAATTTTGGAAGGTGTCTTCGCAGGGTTGGAGTTGGTTGTCTGCATCACCGAGGGCATTCCGGTGCGTGATATGTCGCGCATTGTCGATTACATCCGCAAGGGAAAAACCACGGTGATAGGGCCAAACTGCCCAGGCGTGATCACTCCTGGTGTGGGCAAGATGGGTATCATGCCGGGCTTCATCCACACTCCGGGCACAATCGGCGTCGTCTCGCGCTCTGGTACACTCACGTATGAATCCGTGCACCAATTGAGCAAAGTGGGATTGGGCCAAAGCACCTGTATCGGCATCGGGGGTGACCCCATCATTGGCTTGCCACATTTGGATGCCATCAAGCTTTTGGCTGAGGATCCGGCCACCGAAGGCATTGTGATGATTGGGGAGATTGGCGGCAGTGCGGAGGAAGAGGCTGCGGCCTACATAAAACAACATGTCAAAAAGCCAGTGGTAGGATTCATTGCTGGCCAAACCGCCCCGCCCGGCCGGCGCATGGGACATGCCGGGGCGATCATCTCCGGCTCCTCTGGGACTGCGCAGAGCAAGATGGCGGCCATGCGCGATGCTGGAATCCACGTCTGCGAGTCACCAGCGGAAATTGGGGAGACCATGCGCCGTGCCTTGCGACGCTGAGCATGCGTGTCGCCATCTTCACCGATTCTTTTTTCCCCAAAGTGGACGGAGTGGGCGTATCGGTCCAGAATTTTTGCGAGCGCTTAGAGGAACGTGGTCACGAATTTATTATTTGCTGCCCGCGCTACGGCGAAAATGATACTGAACGGATAGGCCGCAATATCCGCGTCGAGCGCTTCAAATCGATCCCTGTTCCGTCATACGAAGAGATGCGGTTGATCGTTCCTGGGCGTAAAAAGCTGCACCGTGTGATACGAGAATTCCAGCCTCAGTTGATCCATATCCAGACACCCGGTTTTTTGGGGCAGTATGGAGTGCTGGCTGCGAAAATTTATTCTATTCCGGTCATCGGCACATACCACACCATGATGAGCGAGGTGGGGATGTACGTCAACCCCCTGCGCCTGCTGAAACTCGACAAATTGCTGCAACGCGTGCGCAGGCGCAAAAAAATCGCCAGCAAGCTTCACAAGATTACCCGCAAGAAGCCATCGCTTGGCGGTAAACTCCTCTACCAATTGGCTAACCGCCTTTACGAAAAATGCCAACTCGTAATCACTCCCAGCGAACTCATCAAAAAAGAGCTGCTGAGCAAAGGTTTCAAAAAACCGATCACCGTGGTTTCCAACGGGATTGATCTGCAATTTTTCCGCGGCGAAAAACGGATTTTTCCTGAGGACGAACCGCGGCTGCTCCACGTTGGCCGTCTTGCACTGGAAAAAAACCCTGAAGAGGTGGTGCGAGCCTTTGCCCTAATAAAAGATAAAATACCACGTGCTCGGATGACCATTGTCGGCGATGGCCCACTTTTGGTGGAACTCAAGCGCGATGCCTCGGCGCTTGGCATCGCAGACAGCATCACCTTTACCGGCTACCTGCCACGGCAAAAACTCCCGCAAATTTACGCTGAGCACGATCTTTTTATCACCGCTTCGGCGATGGAAACACAGGGACTGGTTGCACTCGAGGCCGTGGCGATGGGATTGCCTGCAGTAGGAACTAATGCCTATGCTTTGCCAGAGCTCATCCAGGATGGGCGCAATGGCTTTTGTGTCACACCACACGATGTGCCGGCGCTGGCAGAAGCTGCCCTGCGTATCTTACAGAATAAAGAATTTTATGAACGCGCATCGCTCGAAAGTTTGGCGATTGCGAAAGAGCACAGCCATGAGCGCTCGACGGACAAGTTAGAGCGCATCTATCTTGAAGCCATCCG
Organism: Leptospiraceae bacterium; assembly: GCA_025057195.1. Classification (GTDB taxonomy): domain Bacteria; phylum Spirochaetota; class Leptospiria; order Turneriellales; family Turneriellaceae; genus JANWWX01. Next base: position 13,172 of record JANWWX010000005.1, read on the forward strand.
TTAGTGGATGAGGCAGAATTTTTGGTAAATCCGGTCTTTGCCGCAAAACTCGAGCCCGCGGAAGATGCCGTCTTGTTCGATGACAAAGGTACCAGACTCGATCCAATCGCCAGTATTGATAACACGTAGTTCTGGATCAGCCATCGCCTGATGGGTATGCCCGCAGATCAGTAGGCGATTGCCCTGCGTTGCCCGTTCGCGCAGGACGGTGTAGTAGCGGCGGACTTCTTCCTCAGTCTCATTGCGATCAAAATTAAGGTGGCGGCGATAAAAATTTTCCATGGCCGTAAAAACCGAGGGAAAAACATAGCTGACAAGGTGCAACAGCCTCAAGGTTAAAATATTCAGGAACCAGAAAATTTTGCCGTATTGCCCTTGGTGGCCATGCAGCACGACAATGCGCTCATCGTGCCAGACTTCGGCGATAGTGTAGCCGCGTTCACGTAGGTATTGTTCAATTTTGGGCGGCAGCCGGATCCAGTAACTGAAAGAATCGTGGTTGCCAATCAAATATACTTTGATCGAACTCGGAAGAGCCAACGCATCGATGCGATCAAAGAGCCGGTTGAAGCGCTTGCGCCCATAGCGGCGCACTAACCGGCGCTGCGCGCTAAAATACCAGTTCTCGATGATGTCACCGACGAGGAAAATCCGGCGGAATTTAATGCCCCGTCGCCGCAGGTGGTCGAGGAGTTTGAATAGTTCTTTATGCCGGTGGTTGCGCAGTTTCTTGCGTAGGAGATAGTGGATGTCGGAAATGTATAGCGCGTCGTAAACCGTATTTTTCTTAAACTGGAATTGCCGCTGCGCGACCACAATTTTATAACATAAACCTCACGGCACCATGAACGCCATCACTGACATATCGTCGAGCCTGCGGTACTTGCCACGGAATTCTCTCAAGGTATCGCACAGGTGGTGCACAGCTTCGCGTGGGTGGCTGAAGTTTTTACCGCTCATAGCCCGAATGATGCCTTCTTCGCCAAACTCTTCGCGTGCTTCGTTGCGCGTTTCGCTGACACCGTCTGTGGTGGCCAGCACTATGTCCCCCGATTTGACCTGGATGCAGGTCGAGCGGATAACCAAATTTTCATCAACACCAAAGAATGGGAAACCATCCGCCGCGTTGTGGGCTGCCCGTGGCAAGACATGCACTTTGCCTTGGCGCAGCACATAGACAGGAGTATGGCCGAAGTCAAAATAAACCAAGGCATTGTTCTTGCTATCCAAAAGTAATACTGCTCCGGAGGCGTACATGTCGGTCGGTGTGGACTGCACCAACATGCGGTTCAACAGGCGCAACCGTGCCGAAAGTTGCAAGGATTTATAATCCAGTTCTCTGTGCGTGTGTGTCAGGTAGCGGAACACAGCACGGAAATAGGCACCAAGGGCTAGCACCATCTGCGCTGCTTTGATCCCCTTGCCACAGACATCCATGATGGCAAAAAGGCCGAGGTGTGGCTGCAAACCCTGCAGGTAAAGGAAGTCTCCCCCGACTTCACCGTGCGGTTCATAGTGGTACGCATGGTCAAAGAGCAGGTCGCTATTGCTCTGTTCTAGCGCCAGCATCGCCTGTTGCGCCTCCCGTGCTGCGGCAGTATCTTTGAGTTCATAAAAGGCAATGCCATCCATCACTGCCTTGACCGTGGCCACGCCATAATACTCCCCGCGGTATGTGATGACGAAAGGATCGTAAAGCTGGTCGCGGGGGCGGGACATCAATAGGCGCGAAACATCTGAGAGTGGGGTGCGGGCATCGACCACCACGAGTCCTTTTTCCAGGACCTCAGTAACTTTATTTTCGGGACGGAGGAAGATATGCCGCGTGTATTGGTTTTGGCCTAACAATGCCCGGAATTTTTCGGCCTTGACGTAGCCGACAAATTCGCCTTTGTCTTTGACAGGAAAAAATTCAGTATTAAAATCGGTGATGAGTTCGTCGAGCAAGCGTAGGCTGGTTTCGGCAGAAATCCAGTCCACAGAAATGTCAGCGAGCCTGCCCACCTCAAAGGCAGAAAACACCGTGTTTTCTTTGACCGCTCGCCGCCACTCCCTTTGGGCTATGATCTTGCACGCGCGGTCGAGTGCACGCTCCAGCTCGTCGTCGAAGAGGGTGTTAACCGCAGGGACGGAACTACTTTTCATCAATTTGGAAAATAACAAAATAATGACTGGATGTCAAGATTTCGTGCGAACCATGGCCGCGCCAGCCACGGCTTTTTGGAAGGATGCCAACCCATTTTTTATCGCTATATAAAACGCCAAGATTGCCATCACAAACACAGTGTTATGGCAAAAGGTAGTAAGCCGGCACTGGCAGGGATGGATTAGTTTTACGTTTTTCTGCCGTAAGTAACAACCATTGGTTATTTAGAAATCCAAAAGTCACCAAACAGATCAATCCAATTGCTCTGTTCCTTCCAGGGCAAAATCCTATTTTCTATCGTTTTGCGTTGCTTGGTGTGGTGGCGGATGGAGGTTTTGATGAGGAAAACTGTAAAAATTCGGTGTAAATATATCCCTCAGTGCCCCACATTTTGATTTTCATGTC